>NZ_JAGKSG010000070.1:0-16372 GCF_018119385.1 Massilia sp. AB1
GGCCAGCTTGCGCTCGACCAGGGCCAGCGATTCGCGCGCGGCCTGGGTCGCGGCCCGCTCGGCGGCAATCGCCTCCTCGGTCAGCGCCAGCTGGCGGTGCTCCACCTCGGCCCGCTCGGCCTGGGCCTGGGCCAGTTCCACCGCCCGGCGTGCATTCGCCTGCTGGGCGGAAGCGGCCGCCTCGGCCTGCCCGGCTTCCTCGATCGCCGCGCGCGCCTGTTCCTGCTGGGCTTCCCATGCGGCGCGTGCGGCAGCTTCGAGGCGGCGTTCGGCCTCGAGCTGGGCGCGCATCTGGGCCGCGGTCGCTTCCTCGGCCTGCATGCGCGCTTCGGCGGCCTGGGTCAGTTCGCGCTCGGCCGCGAGCTTTTCCTGCAGCTGGGCCAGCGCAGCCTCCTCGGCCCGTGCGCGCTCGCGCTCGGCCTCGGCCAGGCGCTGCGCTTCCTCGGCGCGGCGCACGGCCGCCTGGGCCGCCTGGCGCTGGGCCTCGACCTGGGCCGCGGCGGCTTCCAGTACCGCCTGCTCGGCCGCGTTCTCGGCGGCGCGAGCCTCGGCGTCGGCCTGGACCTGGGCGGCACGCTCCTCGGCGAGCGCGCGCTGGCGCTGTTCTTCCTCGGCCTGGCGCTGGGCCGCCTGGGCGGCCGCTTCGTCGGCCGCCGCCCGTTCACGCGCGTGGCGCGCGGCCACCGCTTCGGCCTCCAGGCGCGCCTGCCCCTGCAGGCTGGCTTCCTCTTCGGCGCGGGCGCGTTCCTCGGCCACTTCGCGCAGCTTGCGGTCGGCCTCGATGCGCGCCTCGGTCGCGGCCAGGATGCGGGTCTCGGCTTCGCGCCGCGCTTCCGCGCCGGAGGCCGCCATCTGCTCCAGGCGCTCGCGGTGGGTGGCGGCGTCGCGCAATTCCTTCTCGGTCTGCAGACGCATGCGCAGCGACTGGGCGGCCACGCGCTCGGACTCGGCCTGGGCCAGCGCGATCGCCTCGCGCTCCTGTTCGATGTGGGCCAGCGCCCGCGCCTCTTCCAGGGCGCGCGCCTCGGCCGCGGCACGCTGGAAGCTTGATGCCAGCGCCACCTGGTCGGCGCGCTCGCGCTGCAGGGTCAGTTCCAGGGCCTCGGCTTCGGCCTGGGCCAGCTTTTCGGCGGTGGCGCGCGCCGCCCGCTCGGCGCGCTCGCGCTCGCGCGCCAGGATCGCCACGCGCGCGTCGGCGCTGGCGTTGTGCAGCACTTCTTCCTTGGCCGCCTCCACCGCCGCCATGCGCTCGGCCGCCTGCAGGCGGGCCTGCTCGGTCTGGGCCAGCAGCTCGTCGGCCGCGCGCGCGGCCTTGGCCGCCATTTCGGTCTGGGCTTCGATCTGTTCACTGGCGCGGCGCCGCGCTTCTTCTTCCTGGCGGGCACGCGCTTCGGCCGCCACGCGGATCTCGGTGTCGCTCTTGACGCGGGCGCGCAACTCGGCCGTCTCCTGGCGGATCGCTTCCAGGCGCTCGGCGGAAGCTTGCGCAGCCGCGCGCAGCGATTCCAGGCGGTCGCGGTTGGCGGCGATCGCGTCTTCCGACGCCTGGGCGTTGGCCAGGGCTGCCGCCGCGGCGGCGGCATCCATCGCGGCGCGCTCCTCGGCCAGCGTGCGGGCGCGGTTCTCGGCGTGGGCGCGGCTCTCGGCGGCGACGTTGGCCTTGGCCTCGGCTTCCACGCGGGCGATGGCTTCCTGGATCTCGCGGAAGTCCAGCGGGCCGCGCCCGGACGGCTTCGCGGCCGGCTTTTCAGTCGGTCCTGGAGCGGGTTCGGCGTTGCCAGACGGCAGGACGCTGCCGGCATGCGACAGGTCGATCATGAAATCGGTGTCGTCCGGCCGGGCCGGTGGGGATTGCTTGGGTTCCATGGTTACTCTCGATACTGCGGTCCCGGAGGCGGGAGGGTTCCCGTCGATTATCCGGGAAAACGCGCCCGCGTGCCACGCGGAACTGAACGGTGATGAGCGTCCAATTCTAGACAGGCCACAGCGGCGGCTCGTCCATCAGCGCCACCTGCTCGCGCAATTCGAGGATGCGGTCCTGCCAGTAGCGCTGGGTGTTAAACCACGGGAAGGCGGCCGGGAAGGCCGGATCGTCCCAGCGCGAGGCCAGCCAGGCCGAGTAATGAATCAGGCGCAGGGTGCGCAGCGCTTCCACCAGGTAGAGCTGGCGCGGGTGGAATTCGCAGAAGTCCTCGTAGCCGGCCAGCACGTCGCCCATCTGGCGCACCATTTCCTGGCGCTCGCCCGAGAGCAGCATCCACAGATCCTGCATCGCCGGTCCCATGCGGCTGTCGTCGAAGTCGACGTAATGCGGGCCGTCCGGCGTCCACAGCACGTTGCCGCCATGGCAGTCGCCGTGCAGGCGCAGCAGCGGCAACTCCCCTGCCCGTTCATAGCAGCGCTGGACGCCGTCCAGGGCCTGCTCGACCACGCTCGACCAGGTCTGGAGCAGTTCCGGCGGCAGGAAATCGTGGCTGCGCAGATACGCGTAGGGTTCGCGCCCGAAGGTCTGGGGATCCAGCGCCGGCCGTTCGAGGAAGGGCTTGGCCGCGCCGACCACATGGATGCGGCCGATGAAGCGCCCGATCCACTCCAGGGTGGCCGGGTCGTCCAGCTCGGGCGCGCGGCCGCCGCGGCGCGGGAAGACGGCGAAGCGGAAGCCCCCGAACGCATGCAGGGTGCGCCCGTCCAGCACCATGGCCGGCACCACGGGCACCTCCTGCTCGTCCAGCTCGGCCACGAAGGCATGCTCTTCGAGGATCGCGGCATCGCTCCAGCGCCCGGGGCGGTAGAACTTGACCACCACCGGCGGCCCCTCCTCCATCCCGACCTGGTAGACGCGGTTTTCATAGCTGTTGAGCGCCAGCAGGCGGCCGTCGCCGTACAGGCCGACGCTCTCGATGGCTTCCAGCACCAGCTGGGGATCGAGGCGGGAGAAAGGATGGGTTTCAGTAGGCGCGGTAGTCATGCCCGCATTGTAATGCCGCGCCCAGGTGCGCGTGAGTGACGATTTTTATACCCGCATGCGGCGCAGGCGTTACACTGGCGCCTTCAACGCAATCAGAGTCATTTCATGCACCTCGACCAGCCCCTTACCGAAAAAGAATTCGACGAACTCGACCAGTTCCTGTTGTCCGACCGTTGCTCCGACGACGCGATGACCATGGACACCCTGCACGGCTACCTGACCGCCATCGCGATCGGGCCCGAGCCCATCATGCCGGCCGAGTGGCTGCCGCGCGTCTGGGGAGAGGACGGCAAGAGCGCGCCGAAGTGGAAGAACGGACGCGAGGAAGAGCGCATCCTGAACCTGATCACGCGCTTCATGAACGAAGTGCTGGTCACCTTCGAGGTGGCGCCGAAGGAATTCGAGCCCCTCTTCTGCGAACACGAACACCAGGGCAAGACCCTGATCGACGCCGAAGCCTGGTGCTGGGGCTTCTGGGAAGGGATGGAACTGCGTCCCGGTTCCTGGGACGAGATCTGGGATTCCGAAGTGGGCGAGCTGATGCGCCCGATCTACCTGCTCGGCGCCGACGAGATCGATGAAGAAGAACTGCCGGAAGTCGAAGATCCGGCCAAGGCGCACCAGCTGGCGCTGGCGATCGAAGCCAACCTGCCTGCGATCCACCGCTGGTGGCTGCCGCGCCGCAAGCCGGGCGTGGAGACCGTGCGGCGCGAGGAGCCGAAGGTGGGGCGGAACGACGATTGCCCGTGCGGCAGCGGGAAGAAGTACAAGAAGTGCTGCGGGGCGGAGAACGCTTGATTCCCGCGAACGGCGCATTCGATCGCTAGCTTAAAAACCGTCGCCCCGGCCTGCGCCCTAATCTGTGCCCACATGTCTGAAACAGCGATTCAGCATATGCTGAATCGATGATTTCAGACTTGCGGAGCCAGTCATGAATACGGAAGAGCTGTTGGCTGTTGAACACTGCATTGGCCTGTTCGGTGATGAGCGGCTTTGTAAGAGTGGTATGCTGTTTTTGAAGCGAATGATCGAGCGCAGCACGGTGTGTGTGCGTCAGTTGAGCGACGAACGTGCTGAGCAGAAACGAATTTATCGGTTTCTGAAGCACCCTAACGTGACCCGACAAGAGATCATCCGGCATGGCAGCGAACGCACCGCCAAGGCAGCGGTCGGGCGTCACGTGCTGGCCATTCAAGACACCAGCGAATTCGACTTTAGCGCTCACCGGCAGCGCACCGCCGGATTGGGTCCGACCAGTGGCGGCAAAGGGTATGGATTGTTTCTTCATCCGGTGCTGGCCGTCGATGCCAAAAACCATGATTGTCTGGGTATTGCTCACTTGGCGACATGGGTACGCGAGACTCAGGATCAGCCCAAGCGCGAGCGTCGGCCTATCGAGGAAAAGGAATCGATGTGCTGGATTGACGGTGCGCAGGCTGCGGCGCAGTGTCTGCAAGACGCTGCGCTCGTGACCGTCATAGCAGACCGCGAGAGCGACATCTACGAAGAATGGGACCGTGTCCCCAATGAACGTGTCCACTTGCTCACGCGTGCCCATTACGACCGGCAGCTCGAGGGCGGCGGCACTTTATTTGAGTGGCTGAACAATCAGCCGGCCAAGGCCAGCTTGGTGCTGGATGTCCCGGCGCGAGCCGCATCGAAGGCATATCACAGCGCAGGCGGTGCACGAAGCAAAGCGCGCACGGCCCATAAGGCAGACATTGAACTACGCTTCGGCCAGGTGAAAATCAAGAGACCGGAAGGCTGCCGCGCACGACAAGCGAGCATCGCGCTGTCCGTGGTGGAGGTGCAAGAGACACGCGACTCGGTACTCCCAGGCGAGGAGCCGGTGCACTGGATTTTGCTGACTACCCACGATGTGCAGCAAGTGGACGAGGCGCTCCAGATCGTGGCGTGGTACGAGCAGCGCTGGCAGATCGAACAGCTGTTTCGAACACTCAAACGGCAGGGCATGGATCTTGAATCGAGCCAACTGGAACACGCCGATGAACTGCTCAAACTAGCCAGCGCCGCCACCTTCGCGGCGGTACGCACGCTTCAAATGGTGAATGCGCGTGACAACCAAACCGAACAACCAGCCGGCGACGCGTTTGACGACAACGAAATCGAAGTGCTGGACAAGCTGCAGGACAAACTCCAGGGCAAGACCGCCAAGCAAAAAAACCCTTACCTTGCAAACAGCATGGCTTGGGCCGCATGGACAATTGCCCGTCTAGGCGGTTGGATGGGCTACGCCAGCGAAGCCAAGGCCGGCCCTATCACTATGCTGCACGGCCTCCAGCGTTTCGACGGCATAGTGCAGGGCTGGAGACTTGCAACGATGTGGGCATAGATTAGGGCCTGCGCCGGGGCGACGGTCTTTGGGCAAACTAATTTAATGCGATGCCGGGCTAGGCGGCCCGCTCCATGGCTGCCCCATGCAAGGCCGCCAGCACTTCCGCCGGCCCGGTCATCCCCGCCAGCATTCCTTTCGCATCCACCACCGGCACGCGCGCCAGCCCGAGCCTTGCGGCCAGCGCCGCCGCTTCGGTGGCCGGCTGCGTGTCATTCACCGCCACCCCGGCCGTCATCAGGTCGCCCACGCGCTGCGCCTCGCGCATGCCCGCCAGCGACACCAGCGCCAGCCTGGCGCGCGAACCCAGCGAGCGCATCTCGGCTTCCGAGGCCGCGCGCAGCAGCTGGGCCTGGGTCAGGAGGCCCAGCAGCCGCCCTTCCCCATCCACCACCGGCAGCGCCGGCACGCCGTGGCGCAGCAGCTGTTCGCGCGCGCTCGACAAGGGCTGGTCCGGCGCCAGGCGCGCCACCGGCGCCACGCTCACTTCGCCGGCACGCAGTCCGCGCGCGCGGCGTTCGACCGCGTGCTGCTCGGCGTCGTGGACGATGGTCGCCAGGTCTTCCCGGCTCACGTCCAGTGGTTCGCCAAAGTGTTCCAGCGCCGCGTCCAGGTCTTCGTCGTCCACGATCGACGGCTTGACTGGCGCGTGCGCGTGGTGCGCTCCGGTCAGGCGGTTGTAGGCCAGCGCCGCCACGACCAGCAGCACCGCATTCAGGCCTACCGGCGCCAGCGCGAAGGCGAAGCCGGCTTCGCGCACCGCGTCGCCGCCCAGCACGGCCGTCATCGCCGCCGCGCCGCCGGGCGGATGCAGGCAGCGCAGCAGGAACATCATCGCGATCGCCAGGCCGCCGGCCAGGGGCGCGGCCAGCATCGGTTCCGGAATCAGCTGGGCGCAGGCCACGCCGGTCAGCGCCGACACCACATTGCCGCCGATGACCGACCAGGGCTGGGCCAGCGGGCTGGCCGGCACGCAGAACAGCAGCACGGCCGATGCCGCCATGGGAGCGACCAGCCAGGCGATATGGGCGCCGGGAGCGGCCCAGCCCAGCGCGATGTGGCTGAGCAGGCCGGACAACAGCAGGCCGATCACGGCGCCGAGGGCGGCGCGGGCTTGGGCAGTGGGAGGAAGGGCAACCGGTTGCGGCAGACGGCGACGGAGACGGGAAGCGGCGCGAATGAGCATTGCGGAAAAGTTGGACGGAAAATACTTCTATTACACCACAATTGCACAAAATAGGTGCGAGCTCGTCCATGACGGTGCGGACCGCTCTACCGTGGTGCGTTGCGCCACAACAAACCAACCCCCAACAGGGGGCGAGCATTCAAAAAAGCAATGATGTACGATATGCAAGCTTGCGCATGCACCGCGCCGCCACCCAACAACAAGGACACCAAGATGAGCATCTTCCAACGCCACGCAGTCACCGCCCTCGCCGCCGCCATCGCAGCCGGCTGCCTCGCCACCCCGGCCCTGGCCGCCGCGCCGATGGCCAAGACCCCGGCGCCCGGCTACTACCGCATCATGCTGGGCGATTTCGAAGTGACCCCGCTGTCGGACGGCACGGTCGACTTGCCGGTCGAGCAGCTGCTGGCCGACAAGGCGGACAAGACCAAGACCACCCTGGCCAAGCACCACCTGAAGACCCCGCTGGAGACCTCGGTCAATGCCTACCTGATCAATACCGGCGCCAAGCTGGTGCTGGTGGACGCCGGCGCCGGCAGCTTCTTCGGCCCGACCCTGGGCAAGCTGATCGCCAACATGAAGGCCGCCGGCTACAGCCCGGAACAGGTGGACGAGATCTACGTCACCCACTTCCACGGCGACCACGCCGGCGGCCTGGTGAACAATGCGCAGATCGTGTTTCCGAACGCCGTCCTGCGCGCCGGCAAGAACGAAGCCGACTACTGGCTGAGCCAGGAGAACATGGACAAGGCCAAGGACAAGGGCGGCTTCCAGGCCGCGATGGCGGCGGTCCAGCCGTATGTGAAGGCCGGCAAGTTCAAGGCGATCGAGGGCGACGTCGAGCTGGTGCCGGGCATCCGCGCCCACGGCACCGGCGCCCACACCCCCGGCCACACCACCTATATGGTCGAAAGCAAGGGCCAGAAGCTGCTGGTGATCGGCGACCTGATCCACGTGGCCCCGGTGCAGATGGCCGAGCCGAAGGTGACGATCTCCTTCGACAGCGACCAGAAGGCCGCCGCCGCCGCACGCAAGAAGGAATTCGACGCCGCCGCCAAGGGCGGCTACATGATCGGCGGCGCCCACCTGCAGTTCCCCGGCCTGGGCTACCTGGCCACCGAGGGCAAGGGCTACCGCTTCATCCCGGTGAACTTCACCCAGATGCGCTGAGCGAGGCGCCCCTCAGGCTTTCCAGCACCCCGATCAGGTGGTCGAAGTTGACCGGCTTGACCAGGTGGTGCTGGAAGCCCGCCGCGAGGGCTTCCTCGCGGTCCTGCTGCTGGCCGTAGCCGGTCACGGCCACCAGCACCGCATCCCGCGTCTCCGGCTGGGCGCGCAGGCGCCGCGCCAGTTCCTTGCCGTCCATCTCGGGCAGGCCGATATCCAGCAGGCAGACGTCCGGACGCACGCTGCGCGCCCGGTCCAGCGCCCGCAGCGAATCGTGTTCGATCACCACTTCGTGGCCGTGCGAGGCCAGCAGCATGCCGAGCATCTCGGCCGCATCGGCATTGTCGTCCACCACCAGCACCTTCAAATGCCCGGCCGCCGGCGGCGCCTCCAGCGCAGGCAGGTCTTCCGGCAGCAGGGTCTCCTGCTCGAGCGGAAGCGTGATCACGAAGGTGCTGCCCTTGCCCAGCCCCGGGCTGGTGCAGCCGACCGTGCCCCCGTGCAGCTCCACCAGGTTCTTCACCAGCGCCAGGCCCAGTCCCAGGCCGCCCTGCGAGCGGTCCGACGAGCGTTCGGCCTGGGTGAACAGGTCGAACACGCGCCCGGTCAGTTCGCGGTCCATGCCGATGCCCTCGTCGCGCACCGACAGCACCAGGCGCGGGCCGAGCGCCTCGGCGCGCAGGTCGATCTGGCGCCCTTCCGGCGTGTACTTGCTGGCGTTGCCCAGCACATTGGCCACCACCTGCACCAGGCGCGCCTTGTCGCCCAGGACCACGGCGCCGTGCGGCGGCAGGCGCACCGACAGCTGCTGGCCGCGCGCATCGATCATGGGCCGCACCTGCTCGACCGCCTCGTCGACCACCACGCGCGCATCGACCGCCACCCGCGCCAGGGTGATCAGGCCGCGCGTCACGCGCGACACGTCCAGCAGGTCGTCCACCAGGCGGGTCATGTGGCGCACCTGGCGGCCGATGATGGTGCTGCTCTGCTGGACCCGCGCCTCGTCCATCGCGCCCAGCTTGAGCAGCTCGGCGGCGGCGCTGATCGGCGCCAGCGGGTTGCGCAGCTCGTGCGCCAGCATGGCCAGGAATTCGTCCTTGCGGCGGTCGGCCTCCATCAGCTTGTCCTCGGCCAGCTTGCGGTCGGTGATGTCGCGGAAGAAGGAGGCGATGCCGCCGTCCTGGGTGGGATAGGCGCGGATCTCGGACCACACGCGGCGCCCGCCCGGGAACACGCGGCAGTATTCGGCGCTGCCGGCGCTGCGCGTGCGCATCACCTCGCGGTACATGCGCCCGCCCTCGGTGTCGAGCGATTCGGGGAAGATTTCCCAGTGGTTGCGGCCGATGACCTGGTGCGCGTCGAGGCCGCAGATGCGCAGGCCCTCGGCGTTCATTTGCAGGATGGTCCAGTTGCGGTCGAACAGGGCGAAGCCTTCGGCGATGGCGTCGAAGATGTAGCGGGCGCGGTCGCGCTCCACGCGCAGCTCGGCCTGGGCGCGCACCGCTTCGGCGGCCGACCAGGTGCGCTCGGCGACGTCGCGCGCCAGGCGGGCGTCGTGGTCGCTCCAGTGGCGCGGATGCGGGGTGTGGATGCCCAGGCAGGCGGTCAGGCGGCCGCGCTTGACCAGCGGGACCGCGAGCAGCGCGCCGACCCGCTCGGCCACGTAGACGCTGCGGAAACCGGCGGTGCGGACGTCGCGCGCGCTGTCGTCCATGCGCACCACGTTCCCGGCGCGCAGCTCGGCTGCGAGCGCCGGGCCGAAGTCGGCGAACTGGAACTCGGGGCGGGTGGGCACGGCGCGCCCGTCCTGGCTCCACATGCGCGGCACGCTGAAACGGCCCAGGGCGTCGTCCATCTCGGCGTACAGCACGCGCGCGGCGCGCAGCTCGCGTCCCAGCAGGCCGCTGGCGGTCTCGATCACCTCCTCCGGGTGCAGCAGCGGGCGGATGGCGTCGGAGACGCGCAGCTCGAAGGCGGCGCGGCGTTCGGCCAGCACGCGGCTGGTGGTTTCCATGCAGGTGCAGAACAGGCCCGCCGTTTCGCCGTCGGCGCCGTGCAGGGGCGCGAAGGAAAAGGTGAACATGGCGCGCTCGGCGTAGCCGTGGCGGCGCAGGGTCAGTTCCATGTCCTCGTGGTAGACCGGCTTGCCGGACAGGGCGCGGTCGACCATGGGAACCAGGTAGGGCCAGACTTCCGGCCAGACGTCGGACAGGCGCGCGCCGAGTGCCTGCGGGTGGCGCTCGCCCAGCAGGGGAATGTTGGCGTCGTTGTAGAGGAAGACGAGCTCGGGGCCCCAGGCGATGAACATGGGGAAGGACGAGTGCAGCATCATGTCGACCGCCGTCCTCAGGGCCGGCGGCCAGGTAGCGGCGGGGCCTAGCGTGGTGGAGGACCAGTCGTGGCGGCGCAGCAGGGCCGGCATCTGGCTGTCTCCTCCGAGACCGGTGTGCGTGAACGGGGCCATGCGAAAGATTGTCGCATAACTTTTCGTTAATGCCGTGTCATTTTTTTTACGGCTGGGTGGGGGAAGGAGGCGTGGGAGGTGTGCTGCGAACTTGGGCGGAACAATGCCAGTGGCATTGTTCCGGACTTCGCCGGAACGACGTGCTGATGTGGTCGACTAACGGAGCTATTGCGGCTCGCTGCCAAAAAACGTCATCCCGGCGAAGGCCGGGATCCAGGTTTGCGCGAGCAGCCGAAAACGTCAGAGCTTGATGAAATGCTCGCGATAATACTTCAGCTCTTCAATCGACTCGGTAATATCCGCCAGCGCCGTATGCTTCTGGTGCTTCTTGAACCCGGTCGCCAGCTCCGGCTTCCAGCGGCGGCACAGTTCCTTGAGGGTCGACACGTCCAGGTTGCGGTAGTGGAAGAAGGCTTCCAGCTTCGGCATGCCGCGCGCCATGAAGCGGCGGTCCTGGCAGATCGAGTTGCCGCACATCGGCGACTTGTTCGCCGGGACGTACTGCTTGAGGAAGGCGATCAGCTGCTCTTCCGCCTGCGCCTCATCCACGGTCGAAGCCTTGACGCGGTCGATCAGGCCCGACTTGCCGTGCGTGCCCTTGTTCCAGGCGTCCATCTTGTCCAGGGTCTCGTCGCTCTGGTGGATGGCGAACACCGGGCCCTCGGCAACCACGTTCAGCTGGGCGTCGGTGACGATCACCGCGATTTCGATGATGCGGTCGTTGTCCGGGTCCAAGCCGGTCATTTCCATGTCCACCCAGACGAGATTGAATTCGTTCGGGCGTTCCTGGGCGATGCCAGGCAATTGCGTTTCATTGGCTTGTGACATAATTCTCGCTTATTCCTGATAGTTGCCTTATCAATCAATCCCGCATTTTCTCACAAGCACACATGTCTTCACTCGGGTTTTCAGTTTTGTTCGTCGTATTTCTGCTGCTGACGCTCGGCCTGCGCTTCTGGCTGGCCAGCCGGCAACTTCGCCACGTGCTGCGCCACCGCGCCAGCGTGCCGGCCGAGTTCGCCTCTAAAGTGCCCCTGCACGCGCACCAGAAAGCCGCCGACTACACCGTCGCCAAGACCCGCGCCGGCATCGTCGGCCTGTTCTGGGGCGGCGTGGTGCTGGTCGGCTTCACCCTGCTGGGCGGCCTGCAATGGCTGTCGACCGCCCTGCTGCCGGTCACCGGTCCGGGGATGCTACACCAGATGGCTTTGGTGGTGACGTTCGCGATCCTGTCCGGCCTGCTGGACCTGCCGCTCGACTGGTACCGCCAGTTCGTGCTGGAGGAACGCTTCGGCTTCAACAAGATGACGCCCGCCCTGTGGTTCTCGGACCTGCTCAAGGGCGCGCTGGTGGGCGCCGTGATCGGCCTGCCGCTGCTCTGGGTGATCCTGACCCTGATGGACAAGAGCGGCGACCTGTGGTGGTTCTACACCTGGCTGGTGTGGAGCGGCTTCCAGCTCTTGATGATGGTGCTCTACCCGACCGTCATCGCGCCGCTGTTCAACAAGTTCACCCCGCTCGCCGACGTGAGCCTCAAGGAGCGCATCGAGGGCCTGATGGCGCGCACCGGCTTCGCCTCGAAAGGCCTGTTCGTCATGGACGGCAGCAAGCGCAGCGCCCACGGCAACGCCTATTTCTCGGGCTTCGGCGAGAACAAGCGCATCGTGTTCTTCGACACCCTGCTCTCGCGCCTGGAACCGCAGGAGATCGAGGCCGTGCTGGCCCACGAACTGGGCCACTTCAAGCTGCGCCACATCGTCAAGCGCATCGTGGTGATGTTCGCGCTGTCGCTCGCGTTCCTGGCCCTGCTCGGCTACCTCAAGACCCAGGTCTGGTTCTATACCGGCCTCGGTGTCCAGCCCTTCATGGACGCCTCGAACGACGGCATGGCCCTGATCCTGTTCGCCCTGGTGCTGCCGATCTTCACCTTCGTGCTGTCGCCGCTGAACTCCATCACTTCGCGCAAGCACGAATTCGAGGCCGACGCCTTCGCTGCCAGGCATACCGACTATCGCCACCTGGTCTCGGCCCTGGTCAAGATGTACGAGGACAATGCCTCGACCCTGACCCCGGACCCGCTGCATTCGGCCTTCTACGACTCGCACCCGCCGGCCTCGATCCGGGTGAAGCACCTGACCATGGCGGCCGCATGAAACTCGCCGACCGCCACTGCATCCGCAACGCCCAGGCCCTGAATCCGCGCGTCGTCGACGCCATGCTGAACGACGTGCCGGGCTGGCAGGCCGCCAACGGCGTGCTGCGCCGCGACTTCAGGTTCGCCGACTACCGCGCCACCATCGCCTTCGTGAACGCCGTCGCCCGGATGGCGGAACAGGAAGACCACCACCCGGACCTGGCGGTAGGCTACGGCAAGGTCGGCGTGAGCTGGAGCACCCATTCGGCCGGCGGCGCGCTGACCGAGAACGACTTCGTCTGCGCGGCGCGCACCGACGTCCTGTTCGACCAGCAGGCGGCGGCATGAGCGAGTTGAAAGGCACCATCATCGCGGCCCACGGCCGCCACTACCTGGCCGATGCGGACGGCGTCAAGCTGCAATGCGTCACGCGCGGCAAGAAGACCAATGTGGCCGTCGGCGACATCGTCCACCTCAAGAAGACCTCGGAAGACCAGGCCGTGATCGAGCGCATCGCCGACCGCGCCACCCTGCTCTACCGCTCCGACCAGTACAAGTCGAAGCTGCTGGCGGCGAACATCTCGCGCCTGTTCATCGTCGTCGCGACCGAGCCGAGCTTCGCCGACGACCTGGTCTCGCGCGCCCTGGTGGCCTGCGAGGCGGCCGGCATCGAGGCCCACCTGATCCTCAACAAGATCGACGTCGAGGACAACCTGCCGCGCGCACGCGAGCGCGTCGCCGTCTACGCGGCCCTCGGCTACCCGGTGCACGAGGTGTCGGCCAGGACCCGGCCGGAGGACACCGTCGCCACCCTCATGCCGCTGCTCGAAGGCCATTCCTCGATCTTCATCGGCCAGTCCGGCATGGGCAAGTCCTCGCTGATCAACCTGCTGGTGCCGGACGCCGACATCGCCGTGCGCGAGATCTCGGAAGCGCTCGACACGGGCAAGCACACGACCACCTTCACCCGCCTCTACTGGCTGAAGGACGGGGCATCGATCATCGATTCGCCCGGCTTCCAGGAGTTCGGCCTGTATCACCTGACCGAAGGCATGCTGGAGCGCGCCTTCATCGAGTTCAAGCCCTACCTGGGCGGCTGCAAGTACTATAACTGCCGGCACTTGGCCGAGCCCCAGTGCGCGGTGCTGGGCGCGGTCGCGGACGGCAAGATCGCGAAGATGCGCCACGAGCTCTACGCCCAGCTGCTGCACGAGTCCTCGCAAACCCTTTATTGATGAGCTGAATGGCCGCGTATAGAATATTTACGCAGTCAATAATCCCGAATCCATGCCCTTTATGTAAGGGCAAACAAAAACCCTTATAATTCAAGGGATAACAGATAGCAGACCTCATTATGCCCGGCACTACTCCGATCAAGCACTTCCTGCAGTTCTCCGACTTCACCCGCGACGAATTCGAATACGTGATCAAGCGCGCGGAGGTCATCAAGCGCAAGTTCAAGGCCTACGAGGTGTACCACCCGCTGGTCGACCGCACCCTGGTGATGGTGTTCGAGAAGAGCTCGACCCGTACCCGCCTGTCCTTCGAGGCCGGCATGCACCAGCTGGGCGGCGCGGCGATCTACCTGAACACCCGCGACAGCCAGCTGGGCCGCGGCGAGCCGGTCGAGGACGCCGGCCAGGTCATGTCGCGCATGTGCGACATCATCATGGTGCGCACCTTCGGCCAGGACATCATCGAGCGTTTCGCCGCCCATTCGCGCGTGCCGGTGATTAACGGCCTGACCAACGAGCACCACCCCTGCCAGGTGCTGGCCGACGTGTTCACCTTCTACGAGCACCGCGGCTCCATCACCGGCAAGACGGTGGCCTGGATCGGCGACGCCAACAACATGCTGTATTCCTGGCTGCAGGCGGCCGAAGTGTTCGGCTTCCACCTGAACGTCTCGACCCCGAAGGGCTACGAGCTGGATCCGAAGCTGGTCAATACCTCGCGCTACACCCTGTTCGATAATCCTTCGGATGCCTGCGCGGGTGCGCACCTGGTGAACACCGACGTCTGGACCAGCATGGGCTACGAAAAGGAAAACGCCGAGCGCCTCAAGGCTTTCGACGGCTTCATCGTGGACGGCGCCAAGATGGCGCGCGCCGCGCCGGACGCCCTGTTCATGCACTGCCTGCCGGCCCACCGCGGCGAGGAAGTGGCCGCCGAAGTCATCGACGGCCCGCAGTCGGTGGTCTGGGACGAGGCCGAGAACCGCCTGCACGTGCAGAAAGCCCTGATCGAATACCTGCTGCTCGGCCGCATCGAGGACAAGTAATGATCGACCATACCGGCGTCATCGTGGCGGACTACCTGCGCAGCCGCGCCTTTTACGAAAAGGCACTGGCTCCGATCGGCTATGCGCTGCTGGCCGAGATTCCGGCCGCCGTCACCCAGGGCACCGATGTCGCCGGCTTCGGCGAGCCGCCCAAGCCGGATTTCTGGATCTCGGGCGCGACCGCCGCGAAGCCGGTCAACCATCCGCCGGTGCACGTGGCCTTCCGCGTGACGACTCGCGCCATGGTCGATGCGTTTCATGCGGCGGCGCTGGCCGCCGGCGGCCGCGACAATGGTGCGCCGGGACCGCGTCCGCATTATCATGCGAACTATTACGGCGCTTTCGTGCTGGATCCGGACGGCCACAACATCGAAGCCTGCTGCCACGAACCCGCTTGATCTGCGCTTGACCCGTTTTTACGATTAACCTTTTTACCCACCACAACCATATGTTTGATCGTTGGCCCGTCGCCTTGCTTCCCTGCCTGGCGGCACTCCCATGGGCCGGCTGACCATTTAGTCCCCTCCATCCTTCCATCACTGGACATTCCATGAGCGACATCAAAAAAGTAGTACTCGCCTACTCCGGCGGCCTCGACACCTCGGTCATCCTGAAGTGGCTGCAAGACCATTACAACTGCGAGATCGTGACCTTCACGGCCGACCTCGGCCAGGGCGAAGAGCTGGAACCGGCGCGCGCCAAGGCGCTGAAGTTCGGCATCAAGCCGGAAAACATCTACATCGACGATGTGCGCGAGGAATTCGTGCGCGACTTCGTGTTCCCGATGTTCCGCGCCAACACCGTGTATGAAGGCGAATACCTGCTGGGCACCTCGATCGCGCGTCCGCTGATCGCCAAGCGCCTGATCGAGATCGCCAACGAGACCGGCGCCGACGCCGTCTCGCACGGCGCGACCGGCAAGGGCAACGACCAGGTGCGTTTCGAGCTGGGCGCCTATGCGCTGAAGCCGGACGTCAAGATCATCGCCCCGTGGCGCGAATGGGACCTGCTGTCGCGCGAGAAGCTGCTGAAATACGCGGAAGACGCCGGCATCGACATCGACATGAAGCACAAGAACGGCGGCGCGCCCTACTCGATGGACGCCAACCTGCTGCACATCTCCTTCGAAGGCCGCCACCTGGAGAACCCGAGCGCGGAAGCCGAGGAATCGATGTGGCGCTGGACCGTGTCGCCGGAGCAGGCGCCGAACGAAGCCGAGTACCTGGACGTGGAATTCGAACAGGGCGACATCGTCGGCCTGAACGGCAAGCGCCTGTCGCCGGCCGCCGTCCTGACCGAGCTGAACCGCCTGGGCGGCAAGCACGGCATCGGCCGCCTGGACCTGGTCGAAAACCGCTACGTCGGCATGAAGTCGCGCGGCTGCTACGAAACCCCGGGCGGCACCATCATGTTGCGCGCCCACCGTGCGATCGAATCGATCACCCTGGACCGCGAAGTGGCGCACCTGAAGGACGACCTGATGCCGCGCTACGCTTCGCTGATCTATAACGGCTACTGGTGGGCGCCGGAGCGCGTCGCGCTGCAGACCCTGATCGACCACACCCAGAAGAGCGTGAACGGCTGGGTCCGCCTGAAGCTGTACAAGGGCAATGTGATCGTGGTGTCGCGCGATTCGAAGACCGATTCGCTGTTCGACATGAACATCGCGACCTTCGACGAAGACGGCGGCGCCTACAACCAGGCGGACGCGGGCGGCTTCATCAAGCTGAACGCGCTGCGCATGCGTATCGCCGCCAAGGCGCGCGCCAAGCGCGGGCAATAAGCTGGTTTCCAGCTTGTGAAAGAGCCGCCTGCGGGC
>NZ_JAGKSG010000071.1:0-15795 GCF_018119385.1 Massilia sp. AB1
CCCCCCCCCCCCCCCCCCCCCCCCCTCCCCCCGGGGGGGGGGGGGGGCGCCCCCCCCCCCCCCGACGCGTTCAACCGGCCTGGAGACAGCCGTTCAGCCGGCCTTGCCGCCCGACATATGAAGATCGACCACTTTCATGATCTCCAGGGTGAGATCGAGGTCGAATTCGCCGGAGGCGAGTGCGGCCTGCAGCTGCTCGCGCGACGCGCCGACGGCGGCCGCCAGGCCGGGGAGCGCCGGCGACTGCGATACCGCCAGCAGCGCGGCCGCGATCAGCTGGCCGTCGCCGTCTTCGAAGGCCTCGGCCAGGCAGTCCGCGATGGCGTCGAGCGAATCGAGCGCAGCGGGATCGATAGGGGAATGTGAGGAAGTCATGCGGGGAGGCGAAGCGCTTAGTGCTTCGGCTTGTCCTTGTCCTTCGGCGCGGGCGGCGGCGGCGGCACGGTCATCGAGACCGCGGGCTGCTCGTCCTTGCGCAGCACCTGCACGAAGATTTCGTTTTGCTTGATCATGCCCAGCTCGTAGCGCGCGCGTTCCTCGACCGCGCCCGTTCCCTCTTTCAGGTCGCGGACTTCGGATTCGAGCTTGGCATTGCGCGCCTTGAGCTGTTCGGTCTTGAGGCGCACGGCCTCGACCTGCCCGCGCATGTCCGCCACGGTCAGCCAGCCGCCCTTGCCGATCCAGAGCGGGTACTGGATCAGCAGGAGCAGAGCGGCAAGGGTAATCGTGATCAGGCGCATGAGCGGAAGGCCGGCCGCAAGGCCGGCCAGCGGTGATTACTTCAGGTTGTAGAAGGCGTCGCGGCCCGGGTAGGTGGCGACGTCGCCCAGGTCTTCCTCGATGCGCAGCAGCTGGTTGTACTTGGCCATGCGGTCCGAACGCGACATCGAGCCGGTCTTGATCTGCAGGGCGTTCAGGCCAACCGCGATGTCCGCGATGGTCGAGTCTTCGGTCTCGCCCGAGCGGTGCGAGATCACGGCGGTGTAGCCGGCGCGCTTGGCCATCTCGATGGCGGCGAAGGTCTCGGTCAGGGTGCCGATCTGGTTGATCTTGATGAGGATCGAGTTGCCGATGCCCTTCTGGATGCCCTCTTTCAGGATCTTGGTGTTGGTGACGAACAGGTCGTCGCCCACCAGCTGCACGCGCTTGCCCAAGGCAGCGGTCAGGATCGCCCAGCCGTCCCAGTCGCCTTCGTGCATCGCGTCCTCGATCGAGATGATCGGGTAGCGGTCGCACCAGGTGGCCAGCATGTTGGTGAAGTCCTGTGCCGACAGGGTCAGGCCCTCGCCTTCCAGGTGGTACATGCCGTCCTTGTAGAACTCGCTCGCGGCGCAGTCCAGGCCGATCGCGATGTCCTGGCCCGGCACGTAGCCCGCCTGCTCGATCGCCTGCATGATCAGCTTGATCGCTTCTTCATGGCTGGAGACCGAGGGAGCGAAGCCGCCTTCGTCGCCGACGGCGGTGCTCAGGCCCTTCGAATGCAGGATTTTCTTCAGGGTGTGGAAGACTTCCGCGCCGTAGCGGATGGCTTCCTTGAACGACGGAGCGCCCACCGGGATGATCATGAATTCCTGGATGTCCAGGTTGTTGTCGGCGTGCGCGCCGCCGTTGATGACGTTCATCATCGGCACCGGCATCTGCATCGCGCCCGAACCGCCGAAGTAGCGGTACAGCGGCAGGCCGGCTTCCTCGGCGGCTGCCTTGGCCACGGCCATCGACACGGCCAGCATGGCGTTGGCGCCCAGGCGGCTCTTGTTTTCGGTGCCGTCGAGATCGATCAGGGTGCGGTCCAGGAAAGCCTGTTCGTTGGCGTCCAGGCCCATGATCGCTTCGGAGATCTCGGTGTTGATATTTTCGCAGGCTTGCAGCACGCCCTTGCCGAAGTAACGCTTCGGATCGCCGTCACGCAGCTCGATCGCCTCGCGCGAGCCGGTCGAGGCGCCCGACGGCACCGCGGCGCGGCCCATCACGCCCGATTCCAGCAGCACGTCGCACTCGACGGTCGGGTTACCGCGCGAGTCGATGATTTCGCGGCCGATGATATCAACAATAGCACTCATGTAAACAATCTCCGAAAGGTATGAAAGACGTGACGGTGCGCGCCTAGCCGCAGGGCGCGCACCATAGATGCTGTTACTTGAAGTCCGCTTCCAGGAAGCCGGTCTTCTTGACGATGCGGTCGATCTCGACGAGGGTAGTCAAGAGTTCCTTCATGCGGCCGAGAGGGACGGCGTTCGGGCCGTCCGACAGCGCATTGGCCGGATCAGGGTGGGTCTCCATGAACAGGCCGGCGATCCCCGACGCCACGGCGGCGCGCGACAGGACCGGGATGTGCTCGCGCTGGCCGCCGGACGAGGTGCCCTGGCCGCCCGGCAGCTGCACCGAGTGGGTCGCGTCGAACACCACCGGGCAGTTCGATTCTCGCATGATGGCCAGCGAACGCATGTCCGAGACCAGGTTGTTGTAGCCGAAGGAGACGCCGCGTTCGCAAGCCATGAAGTTATCTTCCGGCAGGCCCGCTTCGCGCGCGGCGGCGCGTGCCTTGTCGATCACGTTCTTCATGTCGCCCGGAGCCAGGAACTGGCCCTTCTTGATGTTGACCGGCTTGCCCGAACGCGCGCAGGCGTTGATGAAGTCGGTCTGGCGGCACAGGAAGGCCGGGGTCTGCAGCACGTCGACGACGCTGGCCACCACCGGGATCTCTTCTTCGGTGTGGACGTCGGTCAGGACCGGCACGCCGATTTCCTTGCGCACGTCGGCCAGGATCTCCAGGCCCTTCTCCATGCCCGGACCGCGGAAGGACTTGCCCGACGAGCGGTTGGCCTTGTCGAAGGACGACTTGTAGATGAACGGGATGCCCAGCGCGCTGGTGATTTCCTTCAGCGTGCCGGCGGTGTCGATCGCCATCTGGCGCGATTCGATCACGCAGGTGCCTGCGATCAGGAAGATTGGCTTGTCGAGGCCGACGTCGAATCCGGCGAGTTTCATGCTGCATCTCCTTGCAGTGCCGGCGCTTGTGCGTTCGCCGCCACGTTGGTGTTGGCCGACTGGTGCGCCAGGGCGGCCTTGATGAACGAGGTGAAGAGCGGGTGGCCGTTACGCGGAGTCGACTTGAACTCCGGGTGGAACTGCACGCCCACGTACCACGGGTGCGCATCGCGTGGCAGCTCCATGATTTCCAGCAGGTCTTCGTTCGGGGTGCGCGCCGCGACCACCAGGCCGGCCGCTTCAATCTTCGGCAGGTAGAAGTTGTTGCCTTCGTAGCGGTGGCGGTGGCGCTCGGTCACCACGTTGCCGTAGATCTCGGCCGACAGGGTGCCCGGATTCACCGCGCAGGTCTGCGCGCCCAGGCGCATGGTGCCGCCCAGGTCGGAGTTGGTGTCGCGCTTCTCGACCTTGCCGTCGTGGTTCTGCCACTCGGTGATCAGGGCCACGACCGGCTGGTCGGTCTCGGGGTCGAATTCGGTCGAGTTCGCGTTCGGCAGGCCGGCCACGTGGCGGGCGTACTCGATCAGCGCGACCTGCATGCCGAGGCAGATGCCCAGGTAAGGGATCTTGTTCTCGCGCGCATAGCGGGCGGCCTGGATCTTGCCTTCCACGCCGCGCTTGCCGAAGCCGCCCGGCACCAGGATGGCGTCGTACTTGGCCAGGTGATCGCAGCCCTTGCTTTCGATCTCTTCCGAGTCGAGGTATTCGATGTTGACCCGGCTTTCGGTGTGGATGCCGGCGTGGCGCAGCGCCTCGGTCAGCGACTTGTACGATTCGATCAGGTCGACGTACTTGCCCACCATGCCGATGGTGACTTCGCGTTTCGGGTTTTCCAGGGTGTGGATCAGCTTGGTCCACATCGACAGGTCGGCCTTCGGCGCCTCGATGCCGAGCGCCTCGCAGATGATGTCGTCCAGGCCCTGGTCGTGCAGCACCTGCGGCACCTTGTAGATGGTGTCCACGTCCCACACCGAGATCACGGCCTGCTCTTCCACGTTGGCGAACAGCGAGATCTTGGCGCGCTCGTCGTCCGGGATGCGGCGGTCGGCGCGGCACAGCAGCGCGTTCGGCGAGATGCCGATCTCGCGCAGCTTCTGCACGCTGTGCTGGGTCGGCTTGGTCTTCAGTTCGCCGGCCGACGAGATGTAGGGGACCAGGGTCAGGTGCACGAAGGCCGCGCCCTTGCGGCCCTGGCGCAGCGACAGCTGGCGCGCCGCTTCCAGGAAGGGCAGCGATTCGATGTCGCCCACGGTGCCGCCGATCTCGACCAGCGCCACGTCCACGCCTTCGGCGCCGCGGCGGATGTAGTCCTGGATCTCGTTGGTGATGTGCGGGATCACCTGCACGGTCTTGCCCAGGTATTCGCCGCGGCGTTCCTTGCGGATCACCGATTCGTAGATCTGGCCGGTGGTGAAGTTGTTCACCTTCTTCATGCGGGTGCTGATGAAGCGCTCGTAGTGGCCGAGGTCCAGGTCGGTCTCGGCGCCGTCGTCGGTGACGAACACTTCGCCGTGCTGGGTGGGGCTCATCGTGCCCGGATCCACGTTGATGTACGGGTCGAGCTTGAGCATGGTGACTTTGAGGCCGCGGCTCTCCAGGATCGCGGCGAGGGAAGCGGCCGCGATCCCTTTGCCCAGGGAAGACACGACGCCGCCAGTGACGAAGACAAATTTGGTCATTGTGCAGAAAGTGCCGGACGGCACGCGCGGGAAATTGAAATTATACCTTAAACCTGCAAATACTTCTGTCCAAGCAGCCAACTTCCTGGCCGGCGCGGGCCGCTCGTCATAAAAAGAAGACGCCCGGAGTCATGCCTTCATCCAACATGCATTAATACTTTATTATCGAGCCGATTGTGCATATGATGGCTGCTCTTGTCTTTTTCCCGGGTAGTCATGTCCATCGCACCTGATGTCGTTTCCGCCGCAGCGCCTCCGGCCGCGGTGCCTCCCGTCGTCCCCGCCGCCGCCGAGCCTGCGCCCGCAGCCGCCGCACCCGCGCCGCAGGTCCACGTCCCGCTCTTCACCGGCAGCGGCAAGGAATACTTCCGCATCTGGATGATCAACCTGCTGCTCACCCTGGCAACGCTCGGCCTGTACTCGGCCTGGGCCAAGGTCCGGCGCCTGCAATACTTCGACCGCAACACCCAGCTGGCCGGCGCCTGCTTCGACTTCCGCGGCGATCCCAAGGCCGTCCTGCGCGGCCGCATCCTGGCCTTCGTCCTGCTGGTCGCCTATCAATATGCGTTCGGCTTCTCGCTCCAGGTGGGCGTCGCGGTGATGGCCTTCGTCATGCTGGCCATGCCCTACCTGCTGCGCGGCGCCCTGCGCTTCCGCCTGTCGAACACCCAGTACCGCGGCCTGTGGCTGGGCTTCGGCGGCGGCGTCGGCGCAGCCTACCTGGCCTACCTGCCTCCGCTGGCCGTCTTCCTGCTTCCTACCGTGCTGCTGGCGCTCTATCCGGAACAGCCCGCGCTGGCAGGCGCGCCCTTCCTGCTCCTGCTGGCCTGGCCGCTGATGCATGGCCGCGCACGCAACTACCAGCAGCGCCACCTGCTGTTCGGCGACCAGCACTCGCGCTACGAACTCAGCGCATGGCGCTTCTACCGCCCCTACCTGATCGCCGGCCTGAGCCTCTTCGGCGCCGTGATCGCGATCGGCATGGCGGCGGCCTTCGGGATCGCCCTGCTCGAGAAGAAGTCCCTCGGCGCCGCGGCCGCCACCTTCCTTCCCATGGCGCTGGGCATCGTGATCGCCTATATCAGCTACCTGATGGCCGGGCCCTACATGCAGGCCCGCATCGGCAACCTGGCCTGGTCGAACACCAGTTTCCCCGGCGTGCGGATCCGCTCCACCCTGCCCGCCAAGGGCTTCATGCTGCTGCAGACGAAGAACGCGGTGCTGACCCTGCTCACGCTCGGCCTCTACCGCCCCTTCGCCGTGGTGGCCGTGCATCGCTTCCGGCTGCGGCACCTGCAGGTCGAGTTCGACGAAGGCTTCGAACAGGCCATGGCGCGCGCCGCGCAGGGCCGCCGCAACGCGGCCGGCGACGGCGCCAGCGACGCCCTCGGGATCGACCTTTCCTGGTGAGGACTTGATGACCAACGCACTCTTTTTCGACGGCCTCAGCGCCCGCCTCCACGAAGTCGAACTCGCCGCGAACGACGGCGCCCTGCTGCTGCGCGGCGCGGTCGAGCGCAGCTATCCCCTGTCCGGCGTCGCGCTGGCCGAACCCTTCGCCGGCGCGCCCGCCGTGCTCTACCTGCCGGACGGCGCCCGCTGCGAGGTGAACGATGCCGCGGGCCGGGGCTGGCTGGCCGAGACGCTCGGCTACCGCAAGTCGCGCGTCCAGCGCTGGCAGGAACGCACCGGCGCGGCGCTGGCCTGCCTGGTGCTGCTGGTGCTCCTGATCGGCGCCACCGTCAAATGGGGCATCCCCGCGGCCAGCGAACGCATCGCGGCCGCCCTGCCGGCCGAGGTCGACCAGTCGCTCGGCGCGAATGCCCTCGCCGTGCTGGAAAGGCAGCAGATGATCAAGCCTTCGCGCTTCAGCGACGAGCGCCTGGCCGAGCTGGAAGCCATCAAGCAGTCGGTGACGCCGCCCGGCATGAAGCTGCGGCTGCTGGTGCGCGATTCGGCGCAGTTCGGCCCCAACGCCCTGGCCCTGCCCGACGGCACCATCATCCTGACCGACCAGATGGTCAAGATGATCCTCGGCGAGGACGAGCTGGACGACTACGCGTCCGCCGCCCTGGCCGGCATCATCGCCCACGAAGCCGGCCACGTGCGCCTGCGGCACTCGGCGCGCTCGCTGACCCGCGCCTCGCTCACCGCCGCGCTGTCGGCTACCCTGTTCGGCGACTTCAGCGCCGTCGCCGCCGGCGCACCGGCCCTCCTGATGAACATGAAGTTCTCGCGCGCCATGGAAACCGATGCCGACAGCTTCGCCATCGAGACCCTGCGCGCACGCGGCATTTCCCTCGAGCCGATGGCCGAGGTGTTCGAACACCTGGGCAAGGACGAGCCCGAGGAAAGCTGGATCGACATCCCGGCAGGCTATGTCTCGACCCATCCGGCCAGCGCAGCACGGGCGGCGCGCCTGCACAAGGCAGCCCAGGAAGACTGAGCAATTTGGCAATCTTGTGTTGGAAACGCCACAGTCGAAGGCGAAAGTCACACATCGATATTGCCCTTAGGCAATAATTGCGACTTTCGACTTCCTGTGCGGCAAGGTGCGAACGGTCCCTGGAGGTCCGGATCCGCACCGCCATCCAACATGATCAACTTCAACAAGCTCAATATCGGCACCCGGCTCACGGCCGGCTTCGCCCTGACCCTCCTGATGACCGTCGTCATCGCCGCCAGCGGCGTCTGGCGCCTCAATCAGGTGGCCGACGAAACGCGCGAGATCCTCGCCCAGCCGATCGCCAAGGAGCGCATGATCGCGGAGTGGTACACCCAGATCTTCGCCGCCGTGCGCCGCACCGCCGCCATCGTCAAGAGCAGCGATCCTTCGCTGGGCGACTATTTCAAGCAGGACGCCGCCGCCACCGGCAAGCTGTCCACTGAGCTGATCAAGAAGATCGAGCCCCTGATCAGCGGCGACGACGAGACCGCCCTGTTCAAGGCGGTCCAGGAACACCGCAAGGCCTACAGCGCGGCGCGCGACAACGCCGTCAAGGCCAAGGCCGAAGGCAACGTCGAGCTGGCCGACCAGATCCTGGAACAGCAGTTCACCCCGGCCGCCAAGGCCTACCAGGAACAGGTGCGCACCCTGCTCGACCTGCAGCACAAGCGCATCGCCGCCAGCGCCGCCGAGATCGACGCCACCGCCGTCCGCGGCAAGGCCGTGATCGCCTCGCTGGCCGCGGCCGCGCTGGCCCTGGGGGCCGTGTTCTCCTGGCTGCTGACCCGTTCGATCACCGTGCCGCTGCGCGACGCCGTGCGCGCCGCCGAGACCGTGGCCGCGGGCGACCTGACCCACCGCATCGAGACCGCGCGCGGCGACGAGACCGGCGCCCTGCTGCGCGCGCTGCGCAACATGAACGACAGCCTGGCGCGCATCGTCACCGAAGTGCGCACCGGCACCCAGGCCATCAGCGGCGCCTCGAGCGAGATCGCCGCCGGCAGCTTCGACCTTTCCAGCCGCACCGAGCAGCAAGCCGCCTCGCTGGAGGAAACCGCCGCCTCGATGGAAGAACTCACCGGCACCGTGCGCCAGAACGCCGACAACGCGCGCCAGGCCAACCAGCTGGCGATCGCCGCCTCGAACGTGGCCAGCGAAGCCGGCAGCGCCGTCGAGCAGGTGATCGCGACCATGGGTTCGATCAACGAATCCTCGCGCAAGATCGTCGACATCATCGGCGTCATCGACGGCATCGCCTTCCAGACCAACATCCTGGCGCTGAACGCCGCCGTGGAAGCGGCGCGCGCCGGCGAACAGGGCCGCGGCTTCGCGGTGGTGGCTTCGGAAGTGCGCAACCTGGCCCAGCGCTCGGCCTCGGCCGCCAAGGAAATCAAGCAGCTGATCGGCGACTCGGTCGAGAAGGTCGACGCCGGCGCCAAGCTGGTCGACCACACCGGCGCCACCATGCAGGAAGTGGTGAGCTCGATCCGCCGCGTGACCGACATCATGGGCGAGATCAGCTCGGCCAGCCAGGAGCAGATCCAGGGCATCGACCAGGTCAACCAGGCCATGTCGCAGATGGACGAAGCGACCCAGCAGAACGCCGCCCTGGTCGAGGAAGCCACCGCCGCCACCAGCGCGCTGCAGCAGGAAGCCGCGCGCCTGGCGCAGGTGGTCGACGTGTTCAAGCTCGGACACGAGCAGCGCGCGCCTGCCGCTCCGGCAGCCCGCCCCGCAGCCGGCGTGCCGGCCCTGCGCGCCAGCGCAGCGCTGAAGCGCCCTGCCCCGGCCAAGGCTACGCGTCCTTCGGCCAAGACCACCGCCGCCACCGCCGACGGAGACTGGGAACAGTTCTGATCCTCGGCGCCGGCGCTAGCGGGACACGATCTCCCGCATGCGCCGGCGCATCTCCTTCTCGCGCCTGTTTTCCACGATCCAGTCCTCGCGCAGTGCCCGCCACAGGGCAATCACCATCAGCACGATCACCAGTGCGAACGGCAGCGCGAACAGGATGGTCGCGGTCTGCACCGCCTTCAGCCCTCCCGCCAGCAGCAAACTGATCGCGATCCCCGCGATCAGCATCCCCCAGACGATCTTGACCCGGCCGGATGGATTCGGGTTGCCCTTGCTGCTCATCATGCCGAGCACCAGCACCGCCGAGTCGCCCGAAGTCACGAAGAACACCAGCACCAGCACGGTCGCCGCCACCGACATGAGCTGCCCGAAGGGCAAGGCGTGCAGCATGTCGAACAGCGCCAGCGCCACGTCGGACTTGACGGTCTCGGCGAGCGGCACGTGCTGCCAGATCTGCATCGTGAGCGCGCTGCCGCCGAACACCGAGAACCACAGGAAGGCCGCCAGCGAGGGCGCGAGCACCGTGCCGATGATGAACTCCCTGAGCGTGCGGCCGCGCGAGACGCGCGCGATGAACAGGCCCACGAACGGCGACCAGGAAATCCACCAGGCCCAATAGAAAATGGTCCAGTTCGCGACCCAGGAACTGTCGCGGAAAGGCGTGGCGCGCAAGCTCATGCGGACGATGTCGCTGACATAGCTGCCCAGGGTATTGGTCAAGGTGTCGATGATCGCCACCGTCGGGCCGAGCAGGAACACGGCCAGCGCCAGCATCAGCGCCAGCAGCATGTTGGCGTTCGACAGCAGCTTGACGCCCTGCTCCACCCCCGACACCGCCGAGCTCACAAAGACGGCGGTGGTGACCACGATGATCGCCACCTGCCAGGTTTCGCCGATCTCGAGGCCGAAGACCGCGTGCAGGCCGCTGTTGATCTGCAGCGCGCCCATGCCCAGCGAGGAGGCGACGCCGAAGGCGGTGGCCACCACCGCCAGCACGTTGAACAGTCCCGACATGGCGCGCACGGGACGCCAGGGCAGCGAATCGGTCACGGTGCTGATCAGCGGCGTGCCGGCCCGGCGGTATTGGAAGAAGGCGATCGCCAGGGCGACCACGCTGTACACGGCCCAGGGATGCACGCCCCAGTGGAAGAAGACGTAGCGCATCGCCGCGTTGGCCGCTTCCGGCGTGCCGGCGGTCACGCCCGGGGGCGCCGTCACGTAATGGGAAATCGGCTCGGCCACGCTCCAGAACACCAGGCCGATGCCCATGCCCGCCGCGAACAGCATGGCGAACCAGCTGCCCACCGTGAACTCGGGCTCCTCGTCCTCGTTGCCGAGCTTGAGGTTGCCGTAGCGGCTGAACGCAACGAAGGCGGCGAACAGCACCAGCCCGAGCACGACCCAGAGGTAGAACCAGCCGAAGTTGCGGGTCAGGGACGCCAGCATGGCGTCGAGCGTCGTCGCCATGTGCTCGGGGGCGGCGATCCCCCATAGCACGATCAGGAAAATGAAACCTGCGGAAAAGAGCATTTGCATAAGGACCTCGATGAAGCAAGCGCCGCTGCGGCGAACGGCGGGCAAACGGCGGGCTGGCCGATGCCGTGAACCGGCGTGGGCAAAAGGCGATCGGTAAGCTGGTACGTGCCACTTGCGGTTCGGCGCGCGCTAAGGAGCGGCCGCAGCAACGGGAAGGCGCTTGCCGGAACATGGATGCGCCGCCGGGTGGCGAAGAGACTGGCGGGGCCAGCGGGTGGATTATACAGAAAACAATTTATTTGTACAAATATAGATTCTCTGTATGAAACTGTAACGACGCTGCCCTCGTCGAGGAGCTGCGCAAGAACGAGTGAAAAGACAACGCCCGCGTAGTGCGGGCGATGTGGTGCATTCGGTTGCCAACGAGCGCGGGGGCGGATTCAGTCGCCCGGCCCCTCGCCCGGCATGGTGTCGGCCATCAAGCGCAGCTCTTCCGGGGTCAGTTCTTCCGGCTTCTTGTTCCTGAGGCCGTCGACGTCGCCCGGTTTCGCCTCGGGCGCCTTCTGCTCGCTCTGGCCCTGCCCGCCTTGATTGCCGCCCTGCTGGTTGCCTTGCTGATGACCTTGCAGGTCGGTCGCCTGTACCTGACCGTTCTGCAGGTTCTTGTTCTGCTGATCGTTCGTCATGCTGAGCTCCTTGCCGCGATGGTGATTCGGAAGACCAGTGTGGCACAGAGCACGAAGCGACGGCGTTCGCCTTAGACGACTTCGTTCCAGGTCGGCTTGCTGATGTAGGGGCGGGTGTATTCGCAATACATGCCGTCGTATTCGGACACCAGCTTGCCGGCGTCCTTGAGCACGTAATGGAACTGCTTGCAGGGCGTGTCGCCGATCGGATGGTCGCCGATGTTGGTGATCGACACATGGTACTGGTTGCCCTTCCAGCTCACGCTCTCGCCGCGCTTCAGGCTTGCCAGCAGCTTGGGGAACTCGACCGAATAGTCGCTCCCCTTCTTGATCAGGGAATGGCCGCCCCAGGCATCGAACGCGTAACCGCCCTCGCAGCCGTGGCAGCGGATCTTGCTGGCTTCGCGGAAGGCGTACTTGGCTTCACGCGCCTGCTTGAACTCGAAATCGCGGAAGCTGCCGACCGGGCACTGGGTGTTTTCCGGCCACAGGCCGGCGGGTTCGAAGCTGTCCGGCCTGGGGCCGAGCAGCAGGTTGGCGCCCTTCATGCGCTTGCAGCCCGCGGGCAGCGGCGGCTTGGCGGCCACCGGCGCCGCGGCCGTGGCGGCGGCGTCGGCCGGCTGGGCAGCCTGTGCCTGCGCTTGAACCTGGGGCTGGGCCTGTGCCTGCGCCTGTTCCGGATTGCCCTGGAAAGCGCGGTCGATGGCGCCGGTGACCGCGCGGTCGACGTTGCCCGACACGGCGGCGCGCGCCGCATTGGCGGCGGAATTCTTCAGGAAGTCGCCGAAGGACTGCGCCTGGGCGTTGAGCGACAGGCAGGCGCCGGTCAGCAGGAGGATGCGTTGGATGGTGTTCATGGAGGCCCCGGAATTGGTGAAGACGGCCGCGCAGGAAGGGTCTGGTTTCCTGCGCCCACCGGCAAAACCGCAGTCTAGAGCGGACGCCGGCCGCAGTCTCACATCACCGATGGGGGGAATTTCAACAAAAGCGTGGTTTTGTGCAACCTTTTGAGCCACTCAGCCGTGGTAGGCTACGTCTTTCGCCCGGAGGAGACGAATGGGATCCAAATTGGAAAGTCAGTGGTGGTACGGCGGTCTGGTGACCGTTCTGGCCGTACTATCGACGCGGCTCGTGTTCGAGTCGGCGGGACTGCCTTTGCCGGAGAACCTGGCCCAATGGATCCTGTGCGCCTTCTGCTTTTCCTGCATGTGGCGCTGCTTTTCCTTCCTGGGCTATCTGAGCGTCCTGCTCATCGCCCCCGCTTCCAGGCTCCTGGAACAGACCCTTCCGCGCTGAATTCAGGCAGCCGTACTCGCCAGGATACGCGCGACCAGGGTATCCGGATCGTCGCGCACATTGAAGGCTTATCCAGCGCCGCCCGCTTGGCGCCTGCTGCGCTCTTGCCGCAGCTGCCAACGCCCATGATGCCCATACAGGCGAAAGCGCCCATCTGGACGAGCAGAATGAAGCGCCTGCCATGTAATGCCGTTCAGTTAGCAGAAAAACCGTCGCTCCGGCGAAGGCCGGAGCCCAAGTTAAGCGCTTCGATAGCTCACGCAGAACTTGGGTTCCGGCCTTCGCCGGAACGACGTTCATACGCTAACTGAACGGTATTAGCGCCTGCCATGTGCTTTTGTAAAGCACATGGCAGGCGCAGGGATGATCGCGCAGTGGTGTTCAGGCCTTGCGCTTGCGGCGCAGGCCGAGCGCGGCGGCCCCCATGCCCAGCAGCATCAACGAACCTGGCTCCGGCACCTCGGCCGGGTCGGCCGGACGCTCGACCACGCTGCCCTTCAGGTTCAAGGTCAGCTTGTAGCCGGAACCCAGCGTGCTCGCTGCATAGCTGCCTTCGGGCGCGGCGTCGGCGAAGATGAACTCGTACATCGCGCCAAAAGATCCCACCTTGTCCGTCAGGAAGCTGGCCGCATAGTGCTTGCTCGTGCCCGCCGCCAGGGTGCCGACGCTGGCGACATTGGTCGTGAACTGATCGTCGGGATCACCGGTTTCGGCGATGCCGGTCATGTTCATGCCGACGCGCTCGCCCGCCAGGTTGTGGAAGAAGAACACCAGGTCGGCCACGCTGTCGCCCTGGAAGACCGAGCCGAAATCCAGGGTCATCGTCTTGCTGCCCCAGGGATCGAAGGACTGTTCCGCGTGCAGCAGGTAGCTGTAGTTGGCGGTAAGCGAGCCGAACCAGTCGAGGGTCGAGTTCGTGCTGGCCTGGCTGTTGAAGCCGTTCAGGGTGGTCTCGGCCTTCAGCGAAGTCGCCGTGTGGTTCACGTCGACCGTGCCCGCCCCGACGTAATCATTCAGGCTGGCCGATTCGATGGTCAGGTTGTGATTGAGCGGGGTCGAGGTGGCGCCGTTGTTGCAGCCTTCCTTGGGCTTGCCGCCGCAGGTGTCGGTCGCCGACAGGTTGGCGGCGGCGCCGGATACCCCGGTCGGCACCGTCAGCTTGATCGCGCTGCTGCCCGTACCGGAAGCATTGGCATTGCCCCCGTTGCTGCCTGCATTGGTCGCGGGTGCGGTCACGCTGCTGGTCTGCTTGTAGGTCGAGCTCAGTCCAATGTTGACGCCGGTCAGCACACCGGTGCTGCTGTTGAATTGCCCGAGCTTGGTCGTACCCAGGTTGACGTTGGTCTGTTCGACGGCGCCATCGGATGCCGACTTGTTGGCGCCCAGGGTATCGGTGACCGAACGATTCAGCGTGAACGTGTTGCTCGAGCTCGTGATGAGGGTGGCGTGGGCGAGCGTAGGCATGGCCACGGCACCGATGGCCGATAGCATGGCCAGGTGCATGGTTCTCTTTAGCATTTTCATCCCTTGTTGTCAGATCCCAGTCGTCTCATGGGCCGACGGCCCGCGATCGCTGGAACTGCGCGTCTTTACGCAAGGAGCATGCCAAGTTGGCCAAGCCTTTGATAACGCTAACTTTTTTGATTTATGCGGAGCGGGTTGACAAGGAGGCTTGTAAAATTTACCGACAGTTACGATTTATTTCTAACAAGCAAGTACCAGAGGCCGGCAGTCCGGGTTGCGCCGGCATCGGCATCAGGTGCTTTCGCGCTGGCGCAAGGTGAAGCCGAGGTCGATGCGCTTCTGTTCCGGCGCCTTGCCCGCGATGACCTGCAGCAGCAGGCTGGCGGCTTCGAAGCCGATGCGGTAGCGCGGCGTATCGATCGTGGTCAGCGAAGGCACCATCAGTTCCGACGCCGGCAAGTCGTTGAAGCCGCAGATCGCCACCCTTTCCGGCACCGGGATGCCGCGCCGCTGGCAGTAGTAGATGGCGCCGTGGGCCAGGTCGTCGTTGCAGAAGAAGACCGCATCGCAGTCGGGCGCCGTGGCCAGCATCTGCTCCATCAGTTCGGCGCCGAGCGCGATGGTGGATGGCGCCGGCACCATGATCTCCAGGCGCGGATCGGCCAGCCCGGCCTCCTGCATCGCCTGGCGGTAGCCGTCGGCGCGGCGCAGGGTGCGCTCGTCGAGCTGGGCGCCGACGAAGGCGATGCGGCGGTAGCCCTTCCCGATCAGGTGGCGCGTCATCTCCATGCCGGCATCGTGCTGCGAGAAGCCCACCGACAAGGCGTCCGGGCCGCTGGCCAGGTCCATCATCGACACCACCGGCACGCGCGAGCTGGCCAGCATCTGCGCCACCGGCGGGCTGTGCGTGATGCTGGTCAGCAGGATGCCGTCCGGATTCGACTGCAGGTAGACGCGCAGGAGCTTCTCTTCCTCGGCGTCCGAATAATGGGTATTGCCGATCAGGAGCTGGTAGCGGCTGGGCCCGACCGCTTCATGGATGCCGTCCAGGACCGCCGGGAACACGGCATTCGACAGCGAGGGCACCAGCACCACGATCACATTCGATTGCGCCGAGGCCAGGGCGCGCGCAGCCCGGTTGGGCACGTAGCCCAGTTCGCCGACCGCGTGCTCGACCTTGGCGCGGGTCGCTTCCGACACCAGCTGCGGCTGGCTGAGCGCGCGCGAAGCGGTCATGATCGATACCCCCGCCAGTGCCGCTACCTGTTCAAGCGTGGTACGCCCCGTGCCTCTTGCTTTTCCGCCGCTGCTTCTGCTCATCTTCTTCCTGTTTCTCGTTCTTATCGTTATCTGGTTCCGGCGCATCCAGCGTGCCGCCTGCTTTCCAGAACACCGGATTGCGCCACGTTTTGGCTTGGCTTGTCAATATCTGGTGGGTGAGATGCCGTTTTCTGACGCGCGTGCGGCGCGGAATGCGTGCTGCGCTTGACGCTCCCCGCGCCCCTGGGGCAGAGTGCCTGCATTGACAAGAAGCACCTACTCTACATGCCCGCCGACTACCAGCAGCCTCCCGCCGACATCCAGCCCGCCGCACCATCCCCTTCCTTCGACGAGCAGTACAAGCAAGCGCGCGATCTCGCCAACAGCGGCCAGCCGGCCCTGGCGCTGGCGGCCTACGACGCGCTGCTGGCGCGCTCGCCCGGCAATGCCGACGTGCTGCTGGGACGCGGCATCGCCTTCACGCGCCTGGAGCGCTGGAGCGAGGCGGAGGCCGACCTGCGGGCGGCGGCGGCATCCTCGCCCGCCTACGCCGACGTCTGGTCGGCGCTGGGCAACCTGTACCAGTGGAGCGGCCGGCCGGAACAAGCCGCCGAGGCCTATGCGCGCGCGATCGCGCTGCAGCCGG
>NZ_JAGKSG010000072.1:0-14693 GCF_018119385.1 Massilia sp. AB1
CTGCCTTCGTGAATGCGCCGGTGGTGCCGTGGCCGGAGAGCTAGCAGAGTTGTCAGGTTTGCCTTTCCGCTGCTGATTTCTGATTTCACAAACGTTACACTTGCCGTGGTTTTAACTAAGACTAAACGGCTGATGAAACGATTTCGTACTATTACGCTGCGCATCCTGCTGAGCGTGGGCCTCTTGCTGGTCGTGCTGTTCGCGATCGCCTTGTCGAACTCGCGCGTCGAGCGCACGGAGCACGGCGTCCACAAGCGCCTGCTGATACCGATCGGCGTCGGCAATGCGGGCTTCCCCACGTATGCCGGCACCGGCGACGCCGTGCGGATCCCCGGCTTCCTGGACGGCCCGGTCGTGCGCCGCTCGGAAAGCGGCGAGTGGAGCGCCAGCTGGTTCTGCGAAGACCGTGTCTTCAGCCGCACCGGCAAGGACAGCGAGCTGTTCATCGACTGCGCAGGAAAACACAGCGTCTACCCGGTCAACCGCATCCCGGCCGAGTCCCGCGCCGTCATCGACCCACCCGGGAAAATGCTCGTCCTGAGCGACATCGAAGGCAACATCACCTTCCTGGACAAGGCCCTGACCTCGCTCGGCGTGACGGATGCGAATGGACAATGGCAGTACGGCCGCAACCACCTCGTGATCGCCGGCGACGCGGTCGACCGCGGACGTGATGTGTTTCCGGTGTTGTGGAAGCTATATCGCCTGAGCCTACAGGCGAGCGACGCCGGCGGCGCCGTCCACGTGCTGTTGGGGAACCATGAACAGTACATGCTGCGCGGGATCATCTCGCGCGCCAATCACGAGCACCTGTATGCGCTGGGTGAGCTAGGTGGCCAGGCCGAGGCTTTCGCTGGCGATACCGTCATCGGCCAATGGCTGCGCCGCCAGCCGCTGGCACTCAAGGCCGGCAAGGTCCTCATCACTCACGGCGGCATCAGCCCCCAGGTTGCGGCCTCCGGCATGTCCCTCGAAGAAATCAACAGCGCCATGGTCCAGTACTGGAGCGGCGCCGCCACGCAAAGCGCGCAACTCGACGCCGCACTGGGACCGGCCGGCCTGACCCAGTACCGCGGGTATTTCGAACCCGCCGAGGATCGCTATCCCAAGGCCAGCGACCGCGACGTGGCGCAGGTACTGGAGCGCTTCGGCGTGGAGCACATCGTGGTCGGCCATACCCAGGTCGACGGGGTGCTTCCGTTCTACGACGGCCGCGTGTGGGGCATCAACGTCAACAGCAATACCGCGCGGCCCGAAGCCTTGCTGATCGAAGACGGCCGGCTCAGCGCCGTATCGACCGGCGTCCCCCGCCAGCTGGACGAATCGCGTGCGCGCCGCACGCGAGCGTTTGCGGTGAGCGAGTCCGGCGATTGGCGGATGCTGTCGGCCCTGATCAGTTCCGGCTATGCGCAGACGCGGATTCCCCATCCTTACTGAAGCGCGCCTCAGCGCAGCGCAACCAGGTTCCTGAACATGTCCTCGGCCGCATCCGCGATCCGGTCGAGGCTAGCCTCCCTCAGGACATGCGTGTCCACGCGCGTCTCGCTGCGCAGTCCCGCCCATTGCAGCAGGGTGTGGCAAGCGTCCGGGTGATCGAACAGGCCATGCAAGTAGGTCCCCAGGACCTGGCCATCCTGCGACACCGCGCCTTCCTTGCGCCCATCGATCAGGAAGGCGGGCGACGCCAAGGCCGCGCCGCTTGAAACACCCATGTGTATCTCGTAGCCCTCGACGCGCGCATCCTGGCGAGCCCCAAAAGCACAGTAACCGCTCACTTGCGCCAGACGCTTTTCCGGCGCCAGCACGGTATCCATCTCGAACAGCCCGAGGCCTTCGGATGTCCCAGGCTTTCCCTCGAGGCCGTGCGGATCGGACACTGAAGTCCCGAGCATCTGGAAACCGCCGCAGATGCCGATCACCTTCCCGCCATAGCGCAGGTGCCGCGCCAGCTGCACCGGCCATCCCTGCTGACGGAGCCACGCCAGGTCGCCGCGCGTGTTCTTGCTCCCCGGTAGAACGATCAGGTCCGCCCCGGGAATCGCTTCCCCTTCGCGCACGAAGCGCAGGTCGACGTCCGGATGCGCGCGCAGCGCATCGAAATCCGTGTGATTGCTCATGCGCGGCAGGCTGGGCACCACCACGCGGAATTGTCCGCGTCCCGCCTGCGCCGGCTGCACCGCATCTTCCGCATCCAGGTAGAGACCGTGCAGGTAGGGCAGCACGCCCAGCACCGGTTTGCCGGTCTTTTCTTCCAGCCACTCCAGGCCCGGCTCGAGCAGGGAGATATCACCCCGGAAGCGGTTGATCACGAAGCCGACGATGCGCCGCCGCTCCGACTCCGACAGGCAGGACAGCGTGCCCACCAGGTGCGCGAACACGCCGCCGCGGTCGATGTCCGCCACCAGGATCACCGGGCAGTCGACCGTTTCCGCGAAGCCCATGTTGGCGATGTCGCGGTCGCGCAGGTTGATCTCCGCCGGGCTGCCCGCGCCTTCGACGATGATGGCTTCGTACTGTGCCGACAGGCGGCGGTGCGATTCCAGCACCGCTTCCATCGCCACCGTCTTGTACTGGTGGTAGTCGCGCGCATTCATCTCCGCACGCACGCGGCCATGGATGATGACCTGGGCGCCGACGTCGCTCGATGGCTTGAGCAGTACCGGGTTCATGTCCGTGTGCGCCTCGACGCCGGCGGCGATCGCCTGCAGCGCCTGCGCCCGGCCGATCTCGCCGCCGTCCGCCGTGACCGCGCTGTTGAGCGCCATGTTCTGCGGCTTGAACGGCGCCACCTTGCATCCGCGCCGCTTGAGCAGGCGGCACAGGGCGGCCACCACCGTGCTCTTGCCGGCGTCCGAGGTCGTGCCCTGCACCATCAGGGTCTGGTAGGGGAAGCTACTCATTTGCCGCGGTGCTGGCGCGCCAGCTCGAGTTTTTCGCACAGCGCGGCGGCGCCGAGGATCATGCGCGGACCTGCGCGGTTGAGCAGGTCGCCGTCGAGCGTGAACAGATTGTTATTGCGCACCGCGAGCATGCTCCGGTAGGGCTCCCACAGCCCCACGCCGCCATAGTTTTTCTCCGCCGTGCCAATCACCGCTTCCGGGTCGGCCTGCAGCACGCTTTCGACCGACACCATCGGCGCCGTCGTCGCCAGCTTGTCGAAGATGTTCTCGCCGCCGCACAGGCGCAGCGCGTCGGTGACGATGTGCTTGCCGCTGAGCGTGTACAGCGGCTTGTCCCACACCTGGTAGAAGGTGCGCACCGGCGGCCGGTTCGCGTAGCGCGCGCGCAGGCTGGCAAGCTGCTGCCGCAGCTGGGAAGCGGTGGCCCTGGCTTCCGCGCCGGTGCCCATCAGCTGGCCGAGCCGCGCCACATTCTCGGGGATGTTCTCCAGGGTTTGCGGGTCGCTCTGGAACATGGGGATGCCCAGCTGCTTGACCATCTCGATCTGGCGTTCGGAACTGTTGTGCATCCAGGCGACGATGAGGTCGGGCTTGAGCGCGATCACCCGTTCGATGTCGATCTCTCGGTTCGATCCGATGCGCGGGATGCTCTTGGCCGCCTCCGGATAGTCGCTATAGCTCACCGCTCCGACGATGCGCTTGCCGCCGCCCGCCGCGAACAGCATCTCGGTGACGTGCGGCGCCATCGAAATCACGCGCTCGGCGGGCTTGGCGATCGTGACCGATCTGCCGGCATCGTCCTTGACCGTGATTGCGGCCTGGGCCGGGACCGCCAGCGCGCAGGCCAGCAGCAGCGTCGTCTTCCTCATCGTTTGCTCCATTCGCTTAATGCCTGATCCAGGCGTTGCCAGCCTTCCTCACCGGAGGGCAGGCCGAGACGGATGCCGCGCGCGGCTTCGCGGAACAGCCGGCACCAGATGCCGCGGCGCGCCATGTGTTCGTGAAATGCTTCGGGATGCGCTTCCGGCCACCACTGGAACAGCGGCGTGCCATTCGATTCGATGCCATGCGCCTGCAGCAGCGCGCGCATGCGATCTCCCGCGCGCTCCAGCTGCCGCTGCGTCTCCTGCTGCCAGGCCGTGTCGCCGAGTGCCAGCAAGGCGATGTCCTGCGCGGGACCGCTAACGGCCCACGGACCGAGCAAGCCGGCCAGGCCGGCGAGGACCGTCTCATGCGCCGCGACAAAGCCCAGCCGCAAGCCGGCCAGGCCGAAGAACTTGCCGACCGAACGCAGGACGATCAGGCCGGGCTGCGCCGCATGCGCCGCGACGCTGAGCGTGGGTGCGGTATCGCCGAAGGCTTCGTCCACCACCAGCCAGCCGCCGCGTGCGCGAAGGCGCGCCGCCCAGTCCAGCAGAAGCGCCGGCGGGACCGTCTCGCCGGTTGGATTATTGGGATTGACCACCACGACCACGTCGCTGTCGTCCACCGCCCGGTCCAGGTCCGCATACGGCGCCAGCCGGCGCGTGTGGCCGTGCAGGCCCCAGTGATGGGCGTGCTCCGCATACGAGGGCGCCGACACGGTCACCCGCGACGGCGGCCGCAGGCGCGGTAATGCCTGGATCGCGGCTTGCGTACCGGCCACCGGCAGGAGCTGCGGCGCGCAGTAATACGTGCAGGCCGCATCGGTCAGGCGCGCATCCGGTTCCGGAAGGCGATGCCAGGCGTCCGGCGCCAGGGTGGGGATGGGATAGCCATGCGGATTGATGCCCGTCGACAGGTCGATCCAGTCGCTGCGCCCGAAGCGCCGCGCCGCGTCGCGCAGATTGCCTCCGTGTTCAAGCATGCGCGCTCACCCCGATCGCTGCCGCGCACACCACAGCCGTCCATAACAGCGTTGTCTTCAAGACCAGCCGCCAGGCACGCAGGATGTCGGCCGCCGATGCCGCCGGCCCCGCGCCGAGTAGCGGACGCTGCTCGACTTCGCCGTCATAGCTTGCAGCGCCGCCCAGCGAGACGCCGAGTGCGCCCGCGCCGCTGGCCATCACCGGCCCGGCATTCGGACTGCTCCACATCGGCGCCTGCGTACGCCAGCAGCACCAGGCGCGCGCACGGCCGGCGCCGGCCAGCAGCACGTAGGACAGCGCGGTCAGGCGCGCCGGCAGGTAGTTCAGGACGTCGTCCACGCGCGCGGCGCAGCGGCCGAACAGGTTGTAGCGCTCGTTGCGGTAGCCCCACATGGCGTCCAGCGTGTTCGCCAGCCGGAACAGCACTGCGCCCGGTCCGCCGGCGACGACGAACCAGAACAGGGTGCCGAACACGGCGTCGTTGCCGTTCTCCAGCAGGGATTCGGCGCTGGCCTTGGCCAGGTCGGGTTCATTCGCCGTGGCCGTGTCGCGGCTGACGATGCGCGCGGTTAGAAGGCGCGCCGCGGCCAGGTCCCCTTCGCGCAGTGCAGCGTGGATCGGCAGCGTGTGGTCGCGCAGGCTGCGCAGCCCGATGCAGACATACAGCAGGACCGCATGCAGCCACAGCCCGGCGGCGTCGGCCAGCATGGCGAACAAGAGGCTCAGCGGCAGCACCGCGAGCAGCCATGCACTAGCGCCGCGCAGCAGGCGCGCGCCGCCACGGTTCAGGTGCTGCTCCAGGAAGGCGGCCAGCCGGCCGAATCCGACCAGCGGATGCCAGCGCCGTACTTCGCCCAGCAGCAGGTCGAGCACGATGCCGGCCACCAGGAGCAGGGCGAGCGACAGCGGGGACAAGCCGATCAGCACTGCGCACCCTTCAGCACCAGCGGCAAGCCGGCCGCCACGAACACCACCCGGTCCGCGCGCGCAGCCACGGCCTGGTTCAGGCGTCCCGCCTCGTCGACAAAGCTGCGCGACACCGCGCCCCAGGGCACGATACCCAGGCCGACTTCGTTGGACACGAAGACGACGTCGCCCGGCAGGCCCGCATCCAGCGCATTTAGCAGCGCGGCCCGCTCCTCATGAAAGCGCGGCGGCAGCGCCACCTCGCCCACCTCGGGATAGGCGCGGCCGTCCGAGAACATCAGGTTGCTGAGCCAGAGCGTCAGGCAATCGACCAGCACCAGCCGCTGCGGCGCGCACCATTCGCGCAGCACGCCGGCCAGCGCCAGCTCCTCCTCGACGGTATGCCAGTGGCCGGGGCGCTGGCTGCGGTGGTGGGCGATGCGGACCGCCATCTCGCCGTCGCCGGCGCGCGCGGTCGCCACGTAGACGACCTCCTTGCCCGAATCCTGCGCAAGGCGCTCGGCCAGCCGGCTCTTGCCGGAGCGCGCGCCGCCGAAGAAGAGGGTGCAGCTCATCGCGCCTGTCCCAGGAACATCGCCGCCACCGCCTCCGGGTTGGACGGGAAGTAGGCGTGGAAGTAGGACGCCGTGAGCGCGCCGCGGTGATAGATGGCTTCGCCCTGGCTGCCGTTCTGCTTGACCGTGTGTCCCTGCGGCTGCAGATCGGAATGCATGAGCGAGTAGTGGAAGGTATGGCCGCGCAGTTCGCCTTGCGCGGTCGGCATCGCATGCAGGCCCAATCCGCTGATGCGCGGCTGCATCACCACCTCGCCCGGGAGCAGGCCGGCCATTTGCCAGCGCTGCCCCTGCTTGTCGGTCAGGCCGTCGGCGATCGCCATCATGCCGCCGCATTCGGCGACGATCGGCACGCCGCGCGCCTGGGCGTCGCGAAGCGAGGCACGCCACTGCTTCGCCGCCTGCAGCGCGGGACAGTGCAGTTCGGGGTAGCCGCCCGGCAGGTAGACCGCGTCGGCGTCGCGCGGGACCGGCTCGTCGTCGAGCGGCGCGAAATAGACCAGCCGCGCGCCCATCTGCTGCAGAAGCTCGGCATTGGCCGGGTAGACGAATACGAAAGCGGCGTCGCGTGCGATGGCGATGGTGCGCCCAGCCAGCGGCCGAAGAGCCTGGGATGCAGGCTGCACGGGCGTCGGGGGCAGGAGCGGCAGCGCGTCCCAGGCCGTGTCGTCGAACTCGATCTGGTCGGCCATGGCGTCGAGCAGCTCTTCCACCTTCTCGACCTCGCCCGGCACCACCAGGCCCAGATGCCGTTCCGGCAGGCGCTTGTCCTGGCGCGGCAGGGAACCGATCAGCGGGATGTCGCGCAGCGAGGCCTTGACCATTGCCGCATGGCCGGGACTGGCGATGCGGTTGGCGACCACGCCGGCCATCTGCACCGGACCATAGTCGCGCAAGCCCTGCGCCACCGCGCCCGCGGTCTGGGCCATGGCCGAAGCGTCGAGCACGGCCAGCACGGGAATGCCGAATTCGCGCGCCAGGTCGGCCGCCGAGGGCGAGCCATCGTACAGGCCCATCACGCCTTCGACCAGGATCGCGTCCGCCTCGCGCGCCGCTTCTCCCAGCCGGCGGCGGCACTCGTCCACGCCGACCATCCACAGGTCCAGGTTATAGACCGGCGAGCCGCAGGCGCGCTCCAGCAGCAACGGGTCGATGAAATCGGGCCCGCACTTGAACACGCGTACCCGCTTGCCCATGCGGACCAGGCGCCGCGCCAGCGCGGCCGTCACCGTCGTCTTGCCCTGGCCGGAAGCCATGGCCGCGACCAGGACCACGCGTGCTCCAGGATGCGGGTTTCGGTAATGACTCATCACCACTCCGTTCCGGCTTGCGCCGCAATGCCCGCCTTGAAGGCGTGCTTGACCACGTTCATCTCGGTCACGGTATCGGCCACCGCCACCAGCTCGGGCGGGGCGGCGCGTCCCGTCACCACCACGTGCTGCATCGTGGGACGGTCGAGCAGGTCGGCGATCACGGTGTGCACGTCCAGGTAACGGTATTTCAATGCGATATTCAGTTCGTCCAGCACCACCATGCCATAGCTCGGGTCGGAGAGGAAGCGCCTGGCCTGCTCCCAGGCTTCGTTGGCCTTGGCGATATCGCGCTCGCGGTCCTGGGTTTCCCAGGTATAGCCTTCGCCCATCGCGTGGAAGCTGACCTCGCCGGGAAAGCGGCGCAGGAAGAGTTCCTCGCCGGTCGACATGGCGCCCTTGATGAACTGGACCACGCCCACCTTCATGCCGTGGCCGAGCGCACGCGCCACCATGCCGAAGGCGCTCGAGCTCTTGCCCTTGCCGTTGCCGGTATTGACGATCAGGATGCCGATTTCCTTGTCGGCCGCCGCGATCTTGGCGTCGATGACCGCCTTCTTGCGCTCCATGCGCGCGCGGTGGCGCTCGTTGAGTGCGGAAATCTCGTCTGGGGTCATGTCGTTCATAGGCTTGCCTCGATGGGAATGAAAATGCGGCGGCCGCCATGCTCGAGCATCTCGATCGGATGGCCGAGGTAGTCGCTCAGCAGCGCCGGCTGCATGGCCGCGTCGACGGCGCCGGCCTGCCAGCGTCCGTCGCCCATGAGCAGCAGCGCGTGGCTGGAGATGCGGTGCGCCAGGTTGAGGTCGTGGCCGATCATGACCACGGTCTTGCCCTGCTCCCTGCACAAGCGGGACAACAGGGCCATGGTGCTGACCTGGTGCGCCAGGTCGAGTGCGTTGGCCGGCTCGTCGAGCAGCAGCAGCGGCGTCTCTTGCGCCAGCATGGCGGCGATGGCCACGCGCTGGCGCTCGCCCCCGGACAGGGTGCGTACATCGCGCGCGGCCAGGTCGGCCACTTCCATGGCGTCCAGGGCCTGCATCGCGGCGTGGTGGTCGTCGCTGCCTTCCCAGTAGCGGTTGGCGTGATAGGGATGGCGCGCCGACAGCACGGTTTCGATTACGCTGTAGGCGAAGGCGTCATGGCGCGACTGGGCCAGGAAAGCGCGTTCGCGCGCCAGCTCGGCAGGGTTCCAGGCCGATAGTTCGCGGCCGCGGATGCTCACCGTTCCCGCGTCCGCACGGTGCAGCCCGGCGAGCGTGCGCAGCAAGGTACTCTTGCCGGCGCCGTTGCGGCCGATGATGCTCCAGCATTCGCCGGGAGCCACGTGCCAGCTCAGCCCCTGGATCAGGGTGCGGCTGCCGGCCTTGAGGAGGAGGTCTTGGGTCCGGAGCATGATCACTTCCTGAGCCGGTGAAGCTGGTAGAGGAAGACCGGTGCGCCGATGAGCGCCGTGATGGCGCCTACCGGCAGCTGCTGCGGCGCCAGCACGGTGCGGGCGAGGGTATCGCACAACACCAGGAAGCTGCCGCCGGTCAGCACCGCGGCGGGGATGAGCACGCGGTGGTCCGGGCCGAAGGCGAAACGGCAGGCGTGCGGAATGATCAATCCGACAAAACCCACCGAGCCGGCGCTGGTCACCGCGCTCGCGGTCAGCAGGCCGGACACGAAGAACAGGCCCTTGCGCAGCGCGCCCACGCGCACGCCCAGGGTCGATGCGGCTTCCGCATGCAGGGCCACCACGTTCATGGCGCGCGCGCTGCGCATCGCATACACCAGCGCGCCGCCCAGCACCAGCCAGGGCGTCAGGCGCAGCGGCGCGCCGGCCAGGTCGCCGATGAGCCAGAACACCATGCTGCGCAGGCGGCCTTCCGGTGCGATCGACAGCATCAGGGTGACGAGGGCGCTGCACAGGGCCGACAGGATCACGCCGGTCAGCAGCAGCATCGAAGCGCCGCCCTCGGCCGCCAGCCCGCCGCGCAGGTCGCGCCGGGCCAGCAGGTAGAGCAGCATCGAGACCGTCACCGCGCCCAGCAGGGCCGCGCCGTCCACGATGACCGCCGTGGCCATCATCATCAGCGCCGCCAGCGCGCCCACCGCCGCGCCGGACGAGATGCCGAGCACGTAGGGATCGGCCAGCGGATTGCGCAGCAGGGCCTGCATCATCACCCCCGCCAGGGCCAGCGCGCCGCCGGTAACGAAGGCCGTCAGGGCGCGGCCGGCGCGCAGTTCCAGCAGCGAGGCAGGCAGCGACTCGGCGCGGCCATGCGCGAGCTGGCGCAGCGCCTCGGGCAGTTCCGCCAGCGGCACCTGGATCGACCCGGTCATGCCGGCGAACAGGAGGCTCGCGACGGCGCCCGCCATCAGGACGGCGATAATGAGCAGGGCGCGCTGGCGCAGCGGACGGATGGGTGGATGCATGCTAGGTCTCTGTGTTGTCCCCGTCAGCGCATGCCGTAGCGCAGGGCCGCGAACCAGGTGCGGCCGCTGGTGCCGTAGTTACGCGCGAGCTCGTAGTGCTTGTCCGCGACGTTGTTGAGCCTGACCAGCAGCGACAGTTCCGGGGTGAATTGCCAAGTAGTGTACAGGTTGAGCAGGCCATAGCCACCCAGCGGACGCAGGTTGGCTGCATCGTCGAAGCGGCCGCTGGAGAGCTGCCACTCGGCGCCGGCCTTCACGGTGCCGGCCGTGTAGTCGGCGGCGAAGCTCGCATGCCGTTTCGCGCGGCGCGCCAGGCGCTTGCCGGTGGTTTCGTCGCGTGGATCCTGCCAATCCAGGCTGCCGCGCAGGTTGATGCCGGCGATGCGCGTGCTGCCGCCGACGCTCACGCCTTCCAACAGGGCTTCGTTGACGTTGTAGGCGCAGCTGCCGGCGCGGGACGGGCAGGGCGTGGCCGAGACGATCATGTCGCTCAGGCGATTGCGGTAGTAGCGCGCGTCCAGCTCGACGCGGCCGCCGGCGTAGCGCAGGCCCAGTTCGTGGTTGCGGCCTTTCTCGGGCTGGTTGGTTTCCAGGCCGTAGCCTGGATAGAACAGCTCGTTGAAGGTTGGCGCGCGGAAGCTGGTGCCGACGCTGGCGCTGGCGCGCAGGCCGTTGCCGAAGTCGTAGCCGTAGCCGGCTGCGCCGGTGTGCTTGTTGCCGTACACTGAAGAGCGGTCCTGGCGCGCGCTCGCATCGAACAGGTGGCTGCCGCGCCTGGCCGAGTACACCGCCCCATAGGCATTGGTGATGCGGTTGCGCTGCATCGTCGGCACCTCTTCCTTGCGGTGGCTGTACAGCAGCTGCAGCGTGTCCGGGCCCAGTGCGACCGTGTTCTGCCAGCTGAACTCGTCCTGCACGGTGTCGATCCGGCTGGTGCCGGTGGCCGCGGCGCTGCTGACGCTGCGCTGCTTGTCTTCCGAGCGCGCGAACTGCACGGTGCTGCGCCAGTTCGGCAGGATCTGGTTGCTCATGAACAGGGCGGCGGTGTCCAGGTCCTGGTCGCTGTGGGTGTCGAAGCTGCCGGCGCCGCTGTCGTACTGGGCGCGCAAACGGCTGACCAGGAGCTGGGCGCCGATCTCGTGGCCCGGCGCGACGGTATAGCTCATGCGGCCATTCAGGTTGCGGCGGCGGTAGCCGTCTTCGTCGGGGTTGAAGCCGAAGGCGCCCGGGCGGGTGGCCGAGAAGCCGTCGGATTCCTCGTAGCCCGCGCCGATGGCGTAGCTGAATGCATGCAGGCCGCCGGCGGTGCTGGCGTCGAGCTGGCGGGTGCCGTTGCTGCCGGCGCCGGCGGAAGCGCTGGCCACGGGTGTGCCTTCGCCCTTGCGGGTGAAGATCTGGATCACACCGCCGATGGCGTCCGCGCCGTACAGGGTGCTGAGCGGGCCGTAGACGATCTCGATGCGATCGATGGCGCCCAGCGGCACCGCGTTCCAGCTCGCCGCGCCGGTGCTTGCGGAGCCGACGCGCACGCCGTCGAGCAGGACCACCACCTGGTTGCTGTTGGCGCCGCGCAGGAAGATGCTGGTGGCTGCGCCGGCGCTGCCGTTGCGGGTGATCTCGATGCCGCGCTGGCGCTGCAGGATGTCGGCCACCGAGCCGGCGCCCGAACGCGTGATCTCTTCGGCGTGGATGACCGTGGTGTCGGCGATGACGTCGTCGGCCTTTTGCGGCGTGCGGGTGGCGGTGACGACGACGGTGTCGAAGGCAGGTGCGTTGGCGAAAGCGGAAGACGAAAGAATGGCGAGCGCAAACGACACTGCGGCCGCTTGCCGTGTTACAGGAAAGTTCATGAACAGTTTCTATCAATGGACAACCAGCCGACGTCCCCGTGGGCCAGATTGAACAGGAATGCGCGAACGCGTTCCCACCTTTTGGCCGGTATCCGGGCTGGCAAGTGTGGCCGTCGGACCTTCCCATGCGAACGCACAGTGGTCGAGGAAGACGGTTCGCCGCATCGAATGCGGCACTTGCTTACCGTTGCGGGGGCAGCACACGTTGGCCTTGTAGAAAGGCTTCGTGTTTCCCGTTTAACTGCGCCTGTGGACACAGGCGCGAGCACCAAAACGGCGTCATTATACGGTTTTGTTACCTCTTTAGCACGAGCAGCTCGCCGTAGGCGATGCGGTGAGGGGCTTGCGCGGCCCGCAGCGCGGCCTCTTCGATGCTGCCGCCGAGGTGGAGAGAAGCCAGCAGGCGCATGGCGCCGGCGTGGCAGATGACGAGCGCCTGCTCGATGCCTTCGTTGCGGATCTCGTCGTGGAAAGCAGCGACGCGTGCGGCGACATCCATGACGCTTTCGCCGCCGCCGGGGCGGTAGTAGAGCAGGTCGGCCGTCCAGGCGTCGACCTCGGCGCGCGGGATGTCGTCCCAGCTGCGCATCTCCCAGGCGCCGAAGTTCATCTCGGCCAGGCGCGCATCGAATACGGGGGCGGGCGAGAGTCGGCGAGCCAGTGCGGCGCAGCGCAGCAGCGGGCTTGAATACACGGGCAAGTCGGACAGGCCAAGTCCCGACAGCGTGTCGAGCGCGCTGTCGATTCCGGCATCGAGGGCCGGCAGGTCCGTGCTGCCGTAACACAGGCCGGGCGCCACCACCGGCTGCGGATGGCGCACGAGGTAGAGCCGCATGTCAGGCTAGCGCGCCCTGGCCGAGCGTGGCCAGCACGGCGAGGTAGATCGCGACTTCCGACAGCTGCTGGACCGCACCCAGGCAGTCGCCGGTATAGCCGCCGAGGCGGCGCTCGAATTTGCGGGCCAGCCAGAGCGCGGCGAGGCTTGCCGCCAGCACGGCGCCGGCGCAGGCGACCGCACTGAGCGCGCCGTTGAGGACGAGCGCAGCGGCGGGCAGGAGCACGGTCGCGGTGGCGATGGCGAATTCGCCGGCGCTCATGCGCTCGGCGAGCGGCTTGGCCTTGCCTTCGGCGCGCGCGTATTCCATGGTCCAGATGAGCGAGGTCGCGGCCAGGCGCGAGAGCGGATGGGCCAGCAGCAGGGCAGCGATGGCGCTGGCCGGCGGCAGCGTCGCCAGGGCCGTGCATTTTGCGAGCAGCATGCACACGACGCCGATCGCGCCATAGGCGCCGACGCGCGAGTCCTTCATGATTTCCAGCGCGCGCTCGCGCGTCATGCCTCCGCCCAGGCCATCGCAGGTGTCGGCGAAGCCGTCTTCGTGGAAAGCGCCGGTGATATAGATCGTCGCTGCGGTCGAGAGCACGGCCGCCACCGGCGCGGGCAGGACCAGGGCCGCCGCCGCATATACCGCGGCGGCGATGGCGCCCACGACCAGCCCGACCAGCGGGAAGTAGCGGGACGCATGGTTCAGCCACGCGGCTTCGAAGCCGACCCAGCGTGGGATCGGCAGCCGGGTGAAGAACTGCAGTGCGATGAAGAACAGGCGCAGCTGGTGCATTTAAGCGGAACGCTCGCTGACCTGGGCCGAGGCGAAGGTCGCCATCTGGCTCAGGAAGTTGGCGGCCGCATGCAGCAGCGGCAGGGCGAGCGCACTGCCGGTGCCTTCGCCCAGGCGCAGCCCCAGGTCCAGCAGCGGCTTGGCGCCGAGCTGCTCCAGCATCAGCGCGTGCCCGTGTTCGCCGGAGCAGTGCGAGAACACACAGTAGTCGAGAATGGACGGCTGCAGGCGCGCGGCGACCAGCAGGGCGCTGGTGACGATGAAGCCGTCGATCAGCAGCACCTTGCGCATCTCGGCCGCCTTCAGCATGGCGCCGGCCATCATGGCGATCTCGAAGCCGCCGAAAGTGGCCAGCACGTCGAGCGGATCGTTCACGCCTGCGTGCAGGGCCGCCGCTGCGGCGATGACTTGTTCCTTGCGCTGGATGCCTTCCGCGGAGAGACCAGTGCCTGCGCCGACGCAGCGCGACAGCGGCACGCCGGTGAGCTTGTGCATGAGGGCCGCGGCGGCAGTCGTGTTCCCAATACCCATTTCGCCGAAGCCGACCACGTTGCCTGGCAGGTCACGCACCAGGGTCATGCCGTGTTCGAGCGCGGTGGCGCATTCCTGTGGCGTCATCGCGGCTTCCCTGGCGAAGTTGCGGGTACCGTTCGCCACCTTCCTGTCGATCAGGCCGGGGCGCTGGCCGAACGCGTGGTTCACGCCCGCATCGACGACGTGCAGCGCGGCGCCGTTCTGGCGGGCGAAGACATTAATAGCGGCGCCGTTCGCCAGGAAGTTCTCCACCATCTGCCAGGTCACGTCTTGCGGGAAGGCGGATACGCCTTCCGCCACGACGCCGTGGTCGCCGGCGAACACGATGATCGCCGGCTGATCGATGCGAACGTCGGTCGAGCGCTGGATCAGTCCCAGTTGCGCGGCCAGGGTTTCGAGGCGGCCAAGGCTGCCAAGCGGCTTGGTCTTGTTATTGATGGCGTCGCTCAGTGCCTGCGCCAGGGCCGCATCATGAATAGGGGAGATGGTCGGGATCTGCATGAATGGATGAGAAGATCAAAAAGGCGGCGGCAACGATATCACAATCGCAAGCGTTGCAAGTACGGCGGCGCTTTGCTATAGTCTCGCTCCCCGACGCGGACAGCGCTGCAAAGCGATCCAGGCGACGGGGTGGAAGAAAAGAAGTTGACGAACATCGCAAAACACCGCATAATCTCGCTTCTCTGCTGCTGACGAACACAACGCTTCGTCGAACGAGCAAGCAGTACAGAACA
>NZ_JAGKSG010000073.1:0-14083 GCF_018119385.1 Massilia sp. AB1
CGCCGATCCCTTTGCTCCACGCTCCTTTCGCGGCGGCGCCGCGCTGGCCGCCGCCCACGCCGAAGTCGCGGGCGAACTGGCCGCCATGCTGGGCCTGCCCGCGGCGGTGGAACACGCCCTGCGCCACCTGTTCGCGCGCGGCGCCGAGACAGGCCAGATCGCCGCGCTGGCGGGCGACCTCGAACTGCTGGCGCGCACCCATGGCCTGGACGCCGCGCTGGCCATGATCGCGCGCCTGGCCGGGCGCCGCTATCCCGCCGCGCTGGCGCAGCTGGCGGCACAGCACGCCGGCGCCTGGCTGGAGCAACTGGGGCAGCCGGAGGACAGCGCCATCGCCCCTGCCTTCCTTCCGCTGTCGGCGCCGCTGGCGCCGGTGGCCGATGCCGTCGAACTCAAGCTGCCCTGGCTGGCCGGCTATGGACGCCGGGTGGCCTTCCTGGCGCGCGAAGCGGCGGTCCTGGCCGGCCTGCCGGACGCCGTCCAGCGCAGCCTGGTGCGCGCCGCGCTGCTGCACGGCCTGGGCCGCGCCGGCGTGCCGAATCGGGTGTGGCAAGGAGCGAACAGGCTGGAAGGGGACGCACGCGAGGCGGCGCGGCGCGCGCCCTACTTGACCGGGCAGCTGCTCGGGCGCATTCCCGGCCTGGAAGAGGATGGCGCGCTCGCCTCCCAAGCCTACGAACGGCTCGACGGCAGCGGTTACTACCGGGGGATGGACGCCGCGGTCCTGGGACAGCCGCAGCGCATCCTGGCCGCCGCCGCGGCCCACGCCGCGCTGCGCGCGCCGCGTCCATGGCGCGCGGCCCACGAGGAAGTGGCCGCCACCGCCCTGCTCGATACCCAGGCGGCGGGCGGCCGCTTCGACCGCGAGGCGGTGGCGCTGGTGACAGCGGCGGCCAGCCAGGAAATCGCGTCCGTGCCGGCCGCGCTGTCGGCGCGCGAACGGGAAGTGCTGCTGCGGATCAGCCGGGGAGAAAGCGAACGCGCGGCGGCGCGCGCCATGCGCCTCAGTGCCGGCGCGGTGCGCGCGCACCTGGAGCGCGCCCTGGAGGAACTCGGCTGCGCCACGCGCCCGGCAGCCACGCTGCGGGCGCTGGCGCGCGGCCTGCTCTAGCCGCGGAAGGAATCAGGAATAGGTGGCCTGGTGCACGCTGCCGCCCGGGCGGATCAGGCCGCGCTGGGTGGCGACCACCACCGCGTGGGTGCGCGCGGTGGCGTCCAGCTTGCTCATCACGCCCTTCACGTGGGTCTTGACCGTGCCCACGCCGATGCCCAGCTTGCGGGCGATCGACTTGTTGCAGCAGCCCTGGGCCAGCAGCTGCAGGACGTCGGTTTCGCGCCCGGTGAGGGTTTCGCGGCTCAGGCTGTCGGCCACGCTGCGCGTGACCGATTCGGTGAGATAGCGCTGGCCCTGGGCCAGGGCGGCGACCGCCTTCTGCACTTCCTCCGGGCTGCTCGACTGCAGCACATAGCCGTGCACGCCGGCGTCCATCGCGATGCGCACTTCCCATTCCTTGTCGAGCTGGGTGACGATCAGCACCGCCGGGTGGCGCAGGGCTTCCGGCATGGGACGGCGCGCCAGTGCGATGCCCGTGTCGTAGTCGGCCACCAGCACGCGCGCGACGCGCTGTCCCTCCGGCTGGCGCAGGCTGGTGCTGACGCGCAGCTCGGGCAGTTCGGCGAGGATGGCATGCAGGCCGACAGTCATCACCGGATCGGCGTGCATGATATGGACGGCGGAGGAAATCGTATGCATGGTCGTGCTCCTGGTTGGACGGACGCAGGCGGGTGCCCGTTCTCCATCTTGAAACGGGCGTGGCCGATCCGGCAAGTTAAGACATGTAAAAAATGCAGCCGGGGGTGGCCTTCGGCCAACGGGCGAATGCGCTATACTTGAACGATCATGCGCCTGACTTCCTTCACCGACTACACCCTGCGCACCCTGCTGCACCTGGGGAGCAACCGCGACCGCCTGGTCACGATCCAGGAGATCGCCGACCTGCACAGCATCTCGAAGAACCACCTGATGAAGGTGGTGAACGAACTGGCGCGCAACGGCGTGGTCGAGACCATCCGCGGCCGCAACGGCGGCTTCCGGCTGGCGCACGAGCCCGAGGACATCAATATCGGGGCCGTGGTGCGCATGAGCGAAAGCGATTTCTACATGGCCGAGTGCTTCGACCCCGAAGGCACGCCTTGCGGCCTGGTCCAGGCCTGCCGCCTCAAGGGCGTGCTGGGCAGCGCCACCAAGGCCTACCTGGACGAGCTGGACCGCCACACCCTCGCCTCCCTGTTGCCGGAGCCGGCGCCGCGCGAAACGCCGGTCGCTTTCCACCGCAAGAAAGCAGCCTGATGCATCATGAAAAACGGCCGCCCGAGGGCGGCCGTTGTCATTCCTGCTGCCGAACCGTTCAAGCCTTGCGGCGTACGGCGGCGATGCCGGCCAGGCCCAGGCCGAACAGCGCCACGCTCAGCGGTTCCGGCACCTGGCCCGGATCGACCGGGTCTTCGCCGCGCACATAGGTGGCCTTGAGGGTAGCGCTGTGCCAGTTGAAACTGGTGCCGGTGTTCGACTTGACCGTTACCAGCAGCTGGCCGGTGTCGCTCAGCGAAGTCAGCGAGGAGCCGGTGATCTCGTAGGGGCCGTAGGGGGTCTCGCCGTTGGGGACGTTGCTGCCGCTGCCGACCAGGACATTGCCCGGACCGACCAGGAAGGAGAAGGTCTCGAGGCCGCCCTGGTTCGAGCCGCCGACATCCTTCAGTTTCAGGGTCAGCTCGGCCCAGCTGATGGAATCGCGGACGGTGACGAAGTTGTAGGGGGCAAGGGTGAAGTCGAAGGTCCAGCTGGCCGATCCGCCGGCAGCGATGGTCTGGTTGCCCGCGTTATAGGTAGAGTCGATATCAGTGATGATCGGGGAAGCGCTTGCGGCGGCCGAAGCGGCAAAGATGGCGGCGGCGGTGACGAATTTCATGAACTGTTTCATATTTTCCTCTAGTTTTGATTTTGGTCAACTACGCCTTCTTTTATGCAATTCGCGTGCCAGGCCAAGGCTCCAGAGGGAGAACTGTCAAACTGCTCTAATTTTTAGGACACAGCGTAAAAAATTCCGACACTGGACTGTCAACTGTGAATCCTGCTAGGAGCTAGCGTTCACATGGCGCTGCCAAAAAGAAACCGGGCCGCATCAGCGGCCCGGTGCCGAGGTAGCACATGGCCTTGCGGCCATGCAGTAATGATCAGAACGCGTAGCTGGCGCGGCCGTAGAGGTAGCGGCCCGAACGGCCGAACGGCGCGTGGTTGGCGAACGGCCGGTGCGATAATGCGGAATCCGCATCCATGGAAGCACTGCGTGAACGAACTCCGCATCACCGACCACCATATTCCCGCAGGAGACGGCTTCCTGTTCGCACGCGCCTGGCAGGGGGCGGCGAGGACCGCGCCCATCGTGCTGCTGCACGATTCCCTCGGCTGCGTCGAACTCTGGCGCAGCTTTCCGGCCGCCCTGGCGGCGGCGAGCGGACGCAGCGTCATCGCCTACGACCGCCTGGGCTTCGGCCGTTCCAGCCCGCGCGGCGGCGTCCTGCCCCACGGCTTCATCGCCCAGGAGGCGCAACAGGGCTTCGCCCTCGTGCGCGAGCATTTCGGCCTGGAGCATTTCGCACTTTTCGGGCACAGCGTCGGCGGCGGCATGGCGGTCCATTGCGCGGCCGGGTTTGCGCAAGCCTGCGCGGCCTTGGTGACCGAATCGGCCCAGGCCTTCGTGGAAGACCGCACCCGTGCGGGGCTCCTGGTGGCGCAGGACGCGTTCCGCCGGCTGGGCAGCCTGGAGCGCCTTGCCCGCTATCACGGCGACAAGGCGGCCTGGGTCTTGCACGCCTGGCTCGACACCTGGCTGGCGCCGGGCTTTGCCGGCTGGTCGCTGGACGCCGTGCTGCCCGAGGTGCGCTGCCCGGCGCTGGTGCTGCACGGGGTGGAGGATGAATATGGATCCCCTGAACATCCGCGCCGCATCGCGCAAGGCGTAGCCGGGCCGGCCGAGCTGGAACTGATTCCGGACGTGCGTCACGTGCCGCACAAGGAACGGGAAACCTGGGTGGCGCAACGGGTCGCCGCCTTCCTCGCCCGCGGCTGAAGAATATGCAATCCGGATGTCGAAACCGGAGCGCGCCGTTCGTCGTGGCAGGAGGAAGGCAGCCGCACTTCCTTACTTCAGGAGCTGAACATGACGGATCAGAAAGCGACAGGACCGGCGTCCTATTTCCCCTCGATCGAAAAGAAATACGGCCAGCCGGTGGCGCACTGGCTCGGTCTTCTGGGCGACAAGACCGGAATGAAACACATGGAGATGGTGAACTGGCTGAAAAACGAGCATGGCATCGGCTACGGCCACGCCAATGCCCTGGTCGCCTGGCATCTGGCCAAGCCTGGCGCGCGCGCCTGAGCGCCAGACCCTCCTGGCCTCTTTGGATAAGGTGCCAGCCTACACGACAAAGGGAGCCGATGGCTCCCTTTGCTAGATGCGAATCCTCGTCAAGACACGCCGCGCAACAGTGCGAACAGGGCGACTACGGAGACGCATGCACTAACGCTCCCATCCATCAAAGTGCGGAGAGAAGAGCGTAGCCTGGGACATGGATGAGCATAAGAATCCCGCATCGTCTGGCATCGCTGAATTAAAGTCAAACTACTGATCCATACAGCGCAAACGGGCTCCTGCCCCTGCGAGCTTGTCCGCCGTCAAACCTGCATGTTCATGATGTCGTGATAAGCCGACACCAGCTTGTTGCGCACCTGGACGGTGGCCTGGAAGGCGATACTGGATTTCTGCATGGCGATCATGGTGTCCGACAGGCTGACCGTGTCGTCCCCCATGGCGAAGCGCTTGCCGATTTCTTCCGCCTGCCTGGACTTGTTGCTCACTTCCTGCAAGGTGGACTGCAAGGCGTCGGCGAAGTCGAGCTTGGCCACGGGCTTGTCGCCGCCGATGCCGCCGAGGCCGGCCGGCGCGGTCGGGACGACCGAAGCCGGCTTGGTCGCCGCCGCCTTCAATTGCTCCATCATCGCCTGGATGCGGCTGCTGTCGATGCCGCCGATGCCGCCAATACTCATGTTCTTCTCCTGCCTATTATTGCCTTGTAGAATCAAACCCTTTGATCTCAGGCTGTCAGAATATCAGCGCCGGGGCGAAACCGAAGCGTGAAGAAGGCGGGAAAAGTCCCCCTGTTTCCCCATTTGGATGTTGCCCTACGGCTCCATAATGCTGCCTGAGCTCCCCTAATCCACCCACAGACAACCACCATGGCAGCAGCAGCGGAAGAACTGATCGACACCCCTGACTCGGCACCGGCCGCGGCCCCGACCTTTTTCCAGACGACGATGGGCAAGCGCGTCGCGGCGGGCGGCGGCGTGGCCATCATCCTGGCGATCATGGTGGCGGTCTGGATGTGGAGCCAAGCGCCGGAATACCGCGTGCTGTTCTCGAACTACAGCGACCGCGACGGCGGCGCCATCACCGCCGCGCTGGACCAGATGGCGGTTCCGTACAAATTCTCCGAAGGCGGCAGCGCGATCCTGGTGCCGGCCGAGCAGATCCACGACCTGCGCCTGAAGCTGGCGGCCCAGGGCCTGCCCAAGGGCGGCAACGTCGGTTTCGAACTGATGGAAAACCAGAAACTGGGCACGTCCCAGTTCCTGGAACAGGTCAATTACCAGCGCTCGCTCGAAGGCGAGCTGGCGCGCTCCATCCAGTCGCTCGGCTCGGTCAGCAATGCGCGCGTCCACCTGGCGCTGCCAAAGCCCTCGGTCTTCGTGCGCGACCAGCAAAAGCCCACCGCTTCCGTCCTGCTCAACCTGCAGCCGGGCCGCGCCCTCGATCCGGGCCAGGTCAGCGCCATCGTGCACCTGGTCGCTTCCAGCGTGCCGGAACTGACCATCGGCAACGTGACCGTGGTCGACCAGAACGGCACCCTGCTCTCGGACACCTCGAACAAGGGCGCCGGCAGCAAGCAGCTCGACGCCACCCAGCTCAAGTACGTCGACACGGTCCAGCAGAACATCATCAAGCAGGTGGAATCGATCATCAAGCCGATCGTCGGCGAAGGCAATGTGCGTGCCGAAGCCACCGCCGAGATCGACTTCGCCCAGGTCGACACCGCGGCCGAGATGTACAAGCCGAATTCGCCGCCGGAGCCGCAGGCGATCCGCAGCCAGCAAACCTCGGAATCGACCCAGCAAGGCGCCGGCGCCTCGGGCATCCCGGGCGCGCTGTCGAACCAGCCGCCGGGCGTGAACGCGGCCCCGGTCGAAGGCCAGCTGCCGCCGAACGGCGCCCAGCCCGCCGCCGGCCCGAGCCGCAAGGATTCGACCACCAACTACGAAGTCGACAAGACCATCCGCTACGAACAGCGTCCGATGGGCGGCATCAAGCGCCTGACCGTGGGCGTGGTGGTGAACTACCGCCGCATCGTCGATCCGAAGACCGGCAAGGTCACTGTGCGTCCGCTGGCGGCCGCCGAAGTGGCCCAGATCAACGAGCTGGTCAAGCAGGCGATGGGCTATAACCAGCAGCGCGGCGACACCCTGAACGTGGCCAATGCCCCGTTCGACGGCGTCGACAAGCCGGCCGAGGACATCAAGCCTATGGAATGGTGGAGCGACCCGGCCAACTTCCCGCTGTTCAAGGAAGTCGCCCGCTACGCTTTTGTCGCCGCCGTGATCGCCTTCCTCTACTTCCGCTTCCTGCGCCCGCTGCTGCGCCCGGCGATCAAGAAGTTCGACGAGGCCACCGCGATCCCGGAAGAGGAAAAGATCGACGAGGAAGCCGAGGCCGAAGCCGCCGCCGCGGCCGAGGAAGCGATGCAGGAAGAAGTCGAGGAAGTCGAGCAGCAACGCCGGGCGCAGGGCTACCGCGCCAACCTGAAAGTGGCGCAGGACCTGGCGCGCGAAGATCCGCGCATCGTCGCAAACGTAATCAAGGCATGGTTGGGTTCCAATGAGTGATAAAGACAAAGACGCCACCAACAAGGCGGCGATCCTGATGCTGGCGCTGGGCGAGGCCGAAGCGGCCGAGGTGATGAAGTTCCTCGGCCCGCGCGAAGTGCTCAAGCTGGGCGCCGCGATGGCGCAGATGAAGGCGGTGCAGCACGAGCAGGTGGTGACGGTGCTGGAAGACTTCGTCGTGGAAACCAACCTGCACTCGACCGTGGGCCTGGATTCGGACGAATACATCCGCCAGGTGCTGACCAAGGCGCTGGGCGACGACAAGGCCGCCGTGCTGCTCAACCGTATCCTGGGCGGCAAGGACGCCTCGGGTATCGAGAGCCTGAAGTGGATGGACTCGACCTCGGTCGCGGAACTGATCCGCAACGAGCACCCGCAGATCATCGCCACCATCCTGGTGCACCTCGAGCGCGACCAGTCCTGCGAAATCCTGTCACACTTTACCGAGCGCTTGCGTAACGACGTGGTGCTGCGTATCGCCACCCTGGACGGCGTGCAGCCGGCCGCCTTGCGCGAGCTGAACGACGTGCTGACCAAGCTGCTGTCGGGCAACGAGAACATCAAGAAATCGTCGCTGGGCGGCGTGCGCACCGCTGCCGAGATCTTGAACTTCATGAGCGGCGAGCAGGAAGCGGCCGTCATGGACAACATCAAGAACTACGACAACGACATGGCGCAGAAGATCATGGACGAGATGTTCGTGTTCGACAACATCATCGACATCGACGACCGCGGCATCCAGCTGCTGCTGCGCGAAGTGCAGTCGGAGATGCTGATCATCGCGCTGAAAGGCGCCTCGCAGGACCTGCGCGAGAAAATCTTCAAGAACATGTCGCAGCGTGCCAGCGAAATGATGCGCGAGGACCTGGAATCGAAAGGTCCGGTGCGCCTGTCGGAAGTGGAAACCCAGCAGAAGCAGATCCTGCAGATCGTCCGCCGCCTGGCTGACGAAGGCCAGATCGTGCTGGGCGGTAAAGGTGAGGATTCCTTCGTCTGATGGTGATTCCGAAAGAACTGCAGAGCGCCTACCAGCGCTGGGAAATGGCCTCCTTCGACAAGGAGCGCCGAAGTGCCCAGCGCGAGGAGCAGCCCGCTCCTGCCCCGGTGGAGATCGTCCCCCAGGTGGTGTTGCCGAGCGTGGAAGAAATCGAGGCGATGCGCGAAGCCGCACGCCAGGAAGGCTACCTGCAAGGCTTGCAGGAAGGCCGCGAGCAAGGCTATGCCGAGGGCCGCGCCCAGGGCTATGCCGACGGCGCCGAAGCCGGCCAGACCGAGTCGGCCGCCGAGCTGGAGCAGATGCGTTCGATCGCCGCCACCTTCGGCGACGCGGTCGCCGCAGCCGACGAGACCATCGCCGCCGACGTGCTGGAACTGGCCCTGCGCCTGGCGCGCGGCATGGTGCGCACCGCCTTCGATGTGCGCCCCGAGCTGATCGTCCCCATCGTGCGCGAAGCCATCGGCTACCTGCCGGTGCTGCAGCAGCCTGCGCTGCTGAGCCTGCACCCGGAAGACGCGCTGATCGTGCGCCAGGGCATGGCCGACGAGCTGACCAAGGGCGGCTGGCGCATCATCGAAGACGCGACGATCGCGCGCGGCGGCTGCAAGGTCGAGACCGCGAGCAACCAGATCGACGCCCAGGCCCAGGCCCGCTGGCACCGCCTGACGCATGCGCTGGGCGCCAATGTCGAATGGATGGGACAGTAATGAGCACGACCGCCGACCGCCACACCGCGCGCTGGAAGTCCTTCCTCCGCGACTGCGACGCCCTGGTGGGCTTCGCCGAGCCGATGCAGGTGTCGGGACGCGTGACGCGCGTGGCCGGCCTGGTGATGGAATGCGTCGGCCTGCGCCTGGCGGTGGGCAGCGCCTGCACCATCCCGACCGCCAACGGCCACATCGAGGCCGAAGTGGTCGGCTTCGAGGGCGAGCGCCTGTTCCTGATGCCGCAGAGCGACGTGGAGGGCGTGGTGCCCGGCTCGCGCGTGTTCCCGGTCGAAAGCGTGCTGCCGAAGCCGGGCAGCGTGCCGCACCCGCGCCGCCGCCCGAGCGACCGCGCGCGCCACCTGCCGGTGGGCGAGCAGCTGCTCGGCCGGGTGGTGGACGGCGCCGGCCGCCCGCTCGACGGCCTGGGCCCGCTCGGCACCCACGAAGTGGCGCCGCTCAACGCCCGCCCGGTCAACCCGCTCGACCGCGCGCCGATCAAGGACACCCTGGACGTGGGCGTGCGCGCCATCAACGCCATGCTGACCGTGGGCCGCGGCCAGCGCCTGGGCCTGTTCGCCGGTACCGGTGTCGGCAAGTCGGTGCTGCTCGGGATGATCGCGCGCTATACCGAAGCCGAAGTCATCGTGGTCGGCCTGATCGGCGAACGGGGCCGCGAGGTGAAGGAATTCATCGAGCAGATCCTGGGCCCGGACGGCCGCGCCCGCTCGGCCGTGGTGGCCGCGCCGGCCGACGCCCCTCCCCTGATGCGCCTGCAGGGCGCCGCCTATGCCACGGCGATTGCCGAGCACTTCCGCGACCAGGGCAAGAACGTCCTGCTCATCATGGATTCGCTGACCCGCTACGCCATGGCCCAGCGCGAGATCGCCCTGGCCATCGGCGAGCCGCCCGCCACCAAGGGCTATCCGCCGTCGGTGTTCGCCAAGCTGCCGGTGCTGGTCGAACGCGCCGGCAACGGCGTCGAGGGCGGCGGCTCGATCACCGCCTTCTATACGGTGCTGTCCGAGGGCGACGACCAGCAGGACCCGATCGCGGATGCGGCGCGCGGTATCCTGGACGGCCACATCGTGCTGAACCGCCACCTGGCCGAGGCCGGCCACTATCCGGCGATCGACATCGAGCAATCGATCTCGCGCGCCATGCACGGCATCACCACCCACGAACACCAGCTGGCGGCGCGCAAGCTCAAGCAGCTGTACTCGCGCTACCAGCGCTCGCGCGACCTGATCAGCGTCGGCGCCTATGCACCGGGCAGCGACCCGGTGCTGGACCAGGCCATCGCCAAGCACGGCGACATCGAGGGCTTCCTGTGCCAGGAAATCCACGACAACGTGGGCTTGCCCGAGAGCTTGGGGCAACTTACCTCTCTATTCCAGTGATCGGGAGATGCTTGGCGGAACTATACTTTGATCCATTATGGCCCAAGCTTCCGCTCTCGAAACCCTGATCGACCTGGCCCAGCGCGAATCCGACGCTGCCGCCAAGCGTCTCGGCGTCGCCCTGAAGGCGGTCGAGGAGGCGGAGCAGAAGCTGGAGATGCTGGTCGGCTACCGCGACGAGTACGCACGCAAGCTGGATGCGGCCCAGCTGGCCGGCATCACGCCCTTCGCGTATCACAATTTTGTCGCCTTCATCGGCAAGCTGGACAACGCGCTCAATGGCCAGCGCGAAGTCATCAAGCACGCGCAGTACAAGGCCAGTGTGGAAAAGACGGCATGGCAGGAAAGCGAGCGCAAGCGCCTGTCCTACCGCACCTTGAGCGAACGCGCCGCGGCCGAGACTTTGAAGATCGAGAACAAGCGCGACCAGAAACTGATGGACGACCACGCGGCCCGTGGCGCCTTCTACAAACGCTGAACCTATCATGACGATGCAGACCACCACCCTCCCGTTCCAGGTTGCCGGCGCCAACGCCGCAGGTTCCCAACTGCAGCGCGCCAGCGCGCTGCCGGGCGCGGCCGCCGACGGCGGCAAGGCCTTCGGCGACACGCTCTCGCGCGAGCTCGCCCAGCGCCAGGCGATGCCGCAGCAGCAGGCGGCCCCTGCCCCGGCCGCCCAGCAGAACAAAGCGGCCGGCGCCAAGCCGAATGCTGGCGACAAGCCGGCCCAGGCGCAGCGCACCGCGAATCGCGAGCCGGCCAAGCAGACCCAGGCAACTTCCAGGGACGAGGCCCCGGCGGCCAAGACCGCGAACGCGGATGCGGCCGAAGGCAGCGAGGAAAGCAAGGACGCGGCAGCTGCCAGCGCAGCCGCCGAGGCCGCCACGGCGCCCGTGACCGACATGCTGGCCTTCATGGCCAGCCTGGCCCAGCCGGCCCCAGCCGCACCGGTGGCAGCGGAAGCCGCGCCGGCCGACGCGCTGGAGTCGGCCTTCCAGCAGATCAAGGCAGGCCAGGACGGCCTGGCGCTCGAGGCCGAAGCCCTGCCCCAGGACACCGCATCGACCGGCCTCGCCGCGGCCACCGGCGTCGAGCGCGCGCCTGTCGAGCTGCCTGCCGGCGAGGACGCGGCCGCCATGCCGCAGGCCAAGCCGGACGCCGGCCAGTTCCAGGCCCAGCTGCGCGAAGCGAGCCAGCAGCAGGCCGCCGCCGAAGCGCCGGCCCCGAGCGTCACCCAGCTGCAGGCCCAGGCCGCCAAGCTGGAAGCGGTGCAGCCGGCCGCCGTGCCGGCCGACCGCATCCCGGCGCGGGTGGGCAGCCAGGGCTGGGACAACCAGGTCAGCCAGCGCATCGTCTACATGGTCGGCAAGGAACAAGCCGCCACCCTGACCCTGAACCCGCCGGATCTCGGCCCGGTGCAGGTGGTGCTGAACGTGAGCAACGACCAGGCCAGCGTGCAGTTCTCGTCGAACCAGCTGGAGGTGCGCCAGGCCCTGGAAAACGCGATTCCCAAACTGCGCGAGATGATGAGCGAGAGCGGTATCGCGCTGGGTAATGCGACGGTGGATGCGGGCATGCCGGACCAGCGCCAGGCTTCGCAGGATGGGGAGCGCCGTGGCAATGGCGGCGCCTCCGGGCTGAATGGCAACGGCCGCGATGCGGGCGGCAACGGGAATTCGACGGAGAGCGCACCGCGTAGCGCTCGTACCGTAGCGGTGGGCGACCGCGGCATGGTCGACACCTTCGCTTAACAGTATTAGTTACCCTCAAAGACCGTCGCTCCGGCCTTCGCCGGGGCGACGGTCTTTCGGCTAACGGGACCTTGATGCACTAACAATTTGCCGTCCTTTTTTCAATTCGTCATCACGCGCGCGCAACAATCGCAGGGAAAGCCGCCCCTTCTCCCCTCTTTTCGAGGCTTGCCCAGACGCATCTATCCGCGACAATGCCATAATGACGGACACAACCAACAGGCAGTAGGAAGATCTTGAAAGCGAATCCGAAAACGAAGGCCGATCCGAAAGCGGATGCGGCAGCAGCGGCGCCCACCGGCTCGAAGAAAAAGCTGATCATCATGGTCGCCGCGGCGGTCCTGGTGCTCGGCGCGGGCGCGGGCGGCGGCTGGTACTTCAGCCAGTCCGGCGCGCACGCCGAGGAAGCCCCGGCCAAGGAAAGCAAGAAGAGCAAGAAGAAAAAGAGCGACGACGACGTCAAGGCCGAGTATGTCCCGGTCGAGTCCTTCACCGTGAACCTGCAGCCGGAAAACGGCGAACAGTATTTGCAGGTACAGTTCACCTTGCAGGTCGCCGGCGCCGAACAGGTTCAATTGGTGAAGGACAACATGGCCGTGGTGCGCAACCGCGTGCTGCTGCTCTTGTCCGGCAAGAAGGCGTCCGAGATCAGCACCGTCGAGGGCAAGCAGCAGCTGGCGGCCGAGATCCTGGCAGCCGTCCAGCAGCCTTTCGAGAAAGATGGCGACGAACAGGACGTGACCGACGTATTGTTTACCTCGTTCATTATTCAGTAAAGAAGCACCATGGCCGATAATTTCCTCTCACAGGAAGAAGTCGATGCCCTCTTAAAAGGGGTCAACGGCGATCAGGACGACATTGCGACGCCTGAAGACACCTCGGGGGTACGCACATATAACCTGGCAACGCAGGAGCGGATCGTCCGCGGCCGCATGCCGACGCTCGAGATCATCAACGAGCGTTTCGCCAGGTATCTGCGGGTCGGCCTGTTCAACTTCCTGCGCCGCAGCGCCGAGGTCTCGGTGGGCTCGGTGCGGGTCTCGAAGTACAGCGAATTCATCCGCAACCTGGTGGTCCCCACCAACCTGAACCTGATCCACATGAAGCCCCTGCGCGGCACTGCGCTGATGGTCTTCGATCCGGGCCTGGTGTTCCTGCTGGTGGACAACCTGTTCGGCGGCGACGGCCGCTTCCACACGCGCGTGGAAGGCCGCGACTTTACCCAGACCGAGCAGCGCATCATCATGCGCATCCTCGACATCGTGTTCGAGGCCTATGCCAAGTCGTGGGAACCGGTGTACCCGATCGAGTTCGAGTACATCCGTTCCGAGATGAACACGCAGTTCGCCAACATCGCGACCCCGAACGAGGTCGTGGTGTCCTGCACCTTCACGGTCGAGCTGGGCTCGGTGTCGGGCCAGATCCACTTCTGCATGCCCTACTCGATGATCGAGCCGATCCGCGATGCGCTGACCTCGAGCATCCAGGGCGAGGCCCTGGAAGTCGACAAGCGCTGGGTGCGCCTGATGACCCAGCAGATCCAGGTGGCCGAGGTCGAGCTGGTGGCGGTGTTGGGCCACGGCAAGGCGAACTTCGACGAGATTCTCAACATGAAGGTGGGCGACGTCATCCCCCTCAGCGTGCCGCAAACCCTGCAGGCCACGGTGGACGGCGTCCCCGTGATGGATTGCAGCTACGGCGTGCACAACGGTCAATATGCGCTGAAGGTCGAGAAACTGCTCGCCAACAGCGACACATTCAGCAAATAAGCAATACAGGAGAGCATCATGTCTGACACCCAGGACGATCAGGGCAGCCTCGACGACGATTGGGGCGCGGCGATTGCCGAGCAGGCCGCGGCCGAAGCGGCGGCGCTCGAGCGCCAGCAGCAGACGGCGGCAGCCGCCCCGGCCGCTGCCGTGTTCCAGGATTTCTCGAACAAGGGCGCGCGCAACGAGACCCCGAACGACATCGACTTCATCCTCGACATCCCGGTCCAGCTGACGGTGGAACTGGGCCGCACCAAGATCGCCATCAAGAACCTGCTGCAGCTGGCGCAGGGCTCGGTGGTCGAGCTGGACGGCCTGGCCGGCGAGCCGATGGACGTGCTGGTCAACGGCTGCCTGATCGCGCAGGGCGAGGTCGTGGTCGTGAACGACAAGTTCGGTATCCGACTCACTGATATCATCACGCCATCTGAACGGATCCGAAAACTGAATAAATGACCAAGCGCA
>NZ_JAGKSG010000074.1:0-13836 GCF_018119385.1 Massilia sp. AB1
CACCTACGTATTCTTGGAGCTTCCCACACGGCTTGCAGCGCGCCAGAATGGACCGCATCTACGCTGCAGGCGCACCACGCCGGTGCTTGTCCATAACAGATGTTTCTGTATCTAGCTGAAATGTCATGTTATATTTCACATTTGGTTGCACTCTTGCAACAGTGTGTGACTATTTTGGTGCGCTGCGTCATACTGCGCGAATTGGAGTAGTATGCGACTCAGTTGGACCACCTAACAAAGCAGGCAAGCGATGAGCGACACCACTATCGACACCGATACCATGGAATTCCAGAGAGACCTGGATGCGCGCGGACTGAACTGTCCACTGCCCATCCTCAAAGCGAAGAAAGCGCTTGCCGAGATGGAGAGCGGCCAGGTGTTGCGCATCGTGGCCACCGACACCGGCTCCGTGCGCGACTTCCAGGCTTTCGCCAAGCAAACGGGCAACGCGCTGCTGGCCCACACCGCCGAGAACGGCGAGTTCACCTTCCTGATGCGCCGCAAATAAGCGCCATCCATGCGGGACGGCCGCCTTCCCAGGCCGTCCTGTTGCTCCACCCTTTGATTTCTTGCGTTTTTTAGTTGAAAACCTCTAGCCAAAAAACGCACGATCGTGCTTTAATTTAGTTGGAAGCCTGAATTTCTCTTATAATCTAGGCCATTTCAGACTGTCACCCATTCCATTTTTCTAAAGGCACCCTATGAAAGTCCTGGTACCCGTCAAACGCGTGGTCGACTACAACGTCAAGGTCCGCGTCAAATCCGACGGCAGCGGCGTGGATATCGCCAACGTCAAGATGTCGATGAATCCGTTCGACGAGATCGCGCTGGAAGAAGCCACGCGCCTGAAGGAATCCGGCAAGGTCACCGAAGTGGTGGCGGTGTCGGTCGGTGTGGCCCAGTGCCAGGAAACCCTGCGTACCGGCATGGCGATCGGCGCCGACCGCGGCATCCTGGTCGAGACCAATGTCGAGACCGAGCCGCTGGCAGTGGCCAAGATCATGAAGGCGCTGGCCGACAAGGAACAGCCGCAGCTGATCATCCTGGGCAAGCAGGCGATCGACGACGACTCGAACCAGACCGGCCAGATGCTGGCTTCGCTGCTGGGCTGGCCGCAAGCCACCTTCGCATCGAAAGTGGTGCTGGAAGACGGCAAGGTCACCGTGACCCGCGAAGTCGACGGCGGCCTGGAAACCGTGGCCCTGAGCCTGCCGGCCATCGTCACCACCGACCTGCGCCTGAACGAGCCGCGCTACGTGACGCTGCCGAACATCATGAAGGCCAAGAAGAAGCCGCTCGAGACCATCAAGCCGGAAGACCTGGGCGTCGACGTGACCCCGCGCCTGAAGACCCTGAAAGTGGTCGAGCCGGCCAAGCGCTCGGCTGGCGTCAAGGTGCCGGACGTGGCGACCCTGGTGCAGAAGCTGCGCCTTGAGGCCAAAGTCATCTAATCGGCCGCCCTTAAAAAAATTCATAGGAATCATCATGGTCGCACTCGTTATTGCTGAACACGACAACGGCTCCCTGAAGGGCGCTACCCACCACACCGTGACCGCGGCCGCCCAGTGCGGCGGCGAGGTCCACATCCTGGTCGCCGGCTCGAACTGCGGCGCCGCCGCCGAAGCCGCCGCGCAGATCGCCGGCGTCGCCAAGGTGCTGGTCGCCGACGCGCCGCACTTCGCCGACGGCCTGGCCGAGAACGTCGCCGAGCAGGTGCTGGCTGTCGCCGGCAACTATTCGCACATCCTGGCTCCGGCTACCGCCTACGGCAAGAACATCCTGCCGCGCGTGGCCGCCAAGCTGGACGTGGCCCAGATCTCGGAAATCACGAAGGTCGATTCGCCGGACACCTTCGAGCGTCCGATCTACGCCGGTAACGCCATCGCCACCGTGCAATCCAGCGACAAGGTCAAGGTCATCACCGTGCGCGGCACCGCCTTCGACGCCGCAGGCGCGGGCGGCTCGGCTGCCGTCGAGCAGATCGCCGCCGTCGCCGATTCGGGCAAGTCTTCTTTTGTGGGCCGCGAGCTGGCCAAGTCGGACCGTCCGGAACTGACCGCGGCGAAGATCATCGTCTCGGGCGGCCGCGGCATCGGCTCGGCAGAGAACTTCAAGATCCTGGAACCGCTGGCCGACAAGCTGGGCGCCGCCATGGGCGCATCGCGCGCTGCCGTGGACGCGGGCTTCGTGCCGAACGACTGGCAGGTTGGCCAGACCGGCAAGATCGTCGCGCCGACCCTGTACATCGCCGTCGGCATCTCGGGCGCGATCCAGCACCTGGCCGGCATGAAGGACTCGAAGACCATCGTCGCGATCAACAAGGATCCGGAAGCCCCGATCTTCTCGGTGGCCGACTACGGCCTGGTGGGCGACCTGTTCGAGGTCGTGCCGCAGCTGGTCAAGGAACTGGGTTAATTCGCCAGGGTGGATGCAACAATGTGCCTCCACCCTGCGATCACTTACACACGTCGTTCCCGCGCAGGCGGGAACCCAAGTTCGAAGCGCACTGCCAGCGTTTAGCGAGGCAGGCAGCGCCGGCAAACTTGGGTTCCCGCCTTCGCGGGAACGACGTTGCTACATTTAGCGTTATATCAGGAGACAAAGGTGAGCTACCAAGCCCCGCTGAAAGACATGCAGTTCGTCCTGAACGAACTGGCGAACCTGGAACAGATCAACCAGCTGCCCGGCTGCGAGGACGCGACCGCCGACACCGTTGGCGCGGTCCTGGAAGAGAGCGCGAAGTTCTGCGGCGAAGTCGTCGCCCCGCTGAACCACTCCGGCGACAAAGAGCCGAGCTCTTGGCGCGACGGCAGCGTCACCACCTCGAAAGGCTTCAAGGAAGCCTTCCGCGCCTTCGTCGAGGGCGGCTGGCAGGGCGTGCAGCACCCGTCCGAATTCGGCGGCCAGGGCCTGCCCAAGCTGGTGGCCACCCCGTGCATGGAAATGCTCCACGCGGCCAACCTGTCCTTCGCGCTGGCGCCGATGCTGAGCGACGGCGCCATCGAGGCGCTGCTGACCGCGGGCTCCGACGAGCAGAAGGCGCTGTTCCTCGAGCCGCTCATCAGCGGCAAGTGGACCGGCACCATGAACCTGACCGAGCCGCAGGCCGGTTCCGACCTGGCCGCCGTGCGCACCCGCGCCGAGCCGCAGGGCGACGGCACCTACAAGGTCTTCGGCACCAAGATCTTCATCACCTACGGCGAGCACGACATGGCGGAGAACATCATCCACCTGGTGCTGGCGCGTACCCCCGATGCGCCGGCGGGCGTGAAGGGCATCTCGCTGTTCGTCGTGCCGAAGTTCCTGGTCAACGCCGACGGCTCGCTGGGCGCGCGCAACGATGCGCACTGCGTCTCGATCGAGCACAAGCTGGGCATCAAGGCCAGCCCGACCGCCGTGCTGCAGTTCGGCGACCACGGCGGCGCCATCGGCACCCTGGTGGGCGAAGAGAACCGCGGCCTGGAATACATGTTCATCATGATGAACGCGGCCCGCTTCGGCGTCGGCATCCAGGGCGTCAGCGTGGCCGAGCGCGCCTACCAGCAGGCAGTCAGCTTCGCCAAGGACCGCGTGCAGTCGCGCGAAGTGGCCGGCTCGCCGGGCCCGGTGGCCATCATCAACCACCCGGACGTGCGCCGCATGCTGATGTCGATGCGCTCGCAGATCGAGGCGGCGCGCGCGCTGGCCTATGTCGGCGCGGGCCTTTCGGACATCGCGCACCACCACGCCGATGAAGCGACCCGCAAGGCCAACCTGGCCGTCTACGAGTACCTGGTCCCGATCATCAAGGGCTGGTCGACCGAGATGAGCGAGAACGTCACCCGCGACGGCGTGCAGGTGCACGGCGGCATGGGCTTCATCGAGGAGACCGGCGCGGCCCAGCACTACCGCGATTCGAAGATCCTGACCATCTACGAAGGCACCACCGCGATCCAGGCCAACGACCTGGTTGGCCGCAAGACCGTGCGCGACGGCGGCGCCGTGGCCAAGGGCCTGATCGCCCAGGTGCGCGCGACGGCTGCCCAGCTGGCGGAAGTGCAGGGCGACCTCGCTAGCGTGTCGCGCCGCCTGGTGGAAGGCGCGGACGCGCTGGAGCAGGTGGTGGACTATGTGGTGGCGAATGCCAAGTCGGACGTGCGCGCGGTGTTCGCTGGCAGCGTGCTGTACCTGAAGCTGGCCGGCATCGTGCTGGGCGGCTGGCAGATGGGCCGCGCGGCGCTGGTGGCGCACCAGAAGCTGCAGGGCGGCGAGGGCGATGCTGCGTTCTTCAAGGCCAAGATCGCGACGGCGCGCTTCTTTGCGGATCACGTGCTGTCGGGTGCGGGTGGCCTGCGTACGGCGATCGTGGAAGGCGCGGCGGGCGTGCTGGCGCTGGATGTGGAGCAGTTCTAAGCGCTTCTTGTGAGCGATAAAAAAAGCGCCTGCGGGCGCTTTTTTGTTTGCGTGGGTGGCTGCGGTGCCTGCACGGAGTTAGCCGTACGCCCCACCCGTATAAACCAGGTCAAACAAACGAGCAATCGTCCCAATCAGCACAATCGCCCCCACCGTCATCACCAGCACCAGCAACAGCGGCAACACCCAGTTCGACCGCGACGCCTTGCCGCTCCCTGCGTTGTACGCCGCATCCCACTTCTCATCCGGGATCAAGCCCAGCACCAGCGCCTCGATGCAGGCCGCGATGAGCGACACCAGCAGCGGCAGCACGATGTAGAACGGATGCGGCTTCACAGCCCCATACAAGATCCCGGTCACGAACAGGCTGCACACATGCAGCAGCCCCAGCCGATCGGCGCTGCCCTTGAGGTAAAAGCGGTGAGCCCCCAGCCATCCCAGCACGAGAGCCAGGAAAACGGTCAATGTCTTGTTCTTGTGCGCCACAGCCATGAATAGTTGCCAATCGTTCAGGAAAGCCAAGAGTATCGTCCAAATTGGCCAAAATGGCACGCTTTTGCCGGAAGAGGCGAGAGGCTTGGTGGCGGTGTGGCTAAAAATAGGCGATAATGTTTGATTCGGCCGGGACTGCGCGCCGGGTTGTCGTTAACACTTGCTGCTGGGAGTCGTCGCGCGCTATAATCGTCGACTTTCTCCGTCCAGCTCACTTTTTCGGAATTATTATGGTCGTTATTCGTTTGGCTCGTGGTGGCGCTAAAAAGCGTCCGTTCTTCAACATCGTTGCAACCGACTCGCGCAACCGTCGCGATGGTCGTTTCATCGAGCGCATCGGCTTCTACAACCCGATGGCTTCGGGCGCCGAAGTCGGCCTGCGTATCGCTGCTGACCGTCTGGCTCACTGGCAAGGCGTTGGCGCACAACTGTCGCCGACCGTCGCTCGCCTGGTCGCCCAGCAGAAGCCGGCTGCTTAATTAAGCAGTAGCAAGAGTTTTAGGTTTGACCGATTCGGCAGCATCCGGGGTGCAAGTCCCCGACGACCTGATCCAGGTTGGCTATGTGTCCGGCGCGTACGGGCTGGTAGGCGGAATCCGCATTACCCCGCACTCGATGGACGCAGATGCGCTGCTGAACGTCAAAACCTGGTGGCTCGACAAGCCGACCCTGCGGCCCGTCTCCGTGCGGACCGCGAAGTTCCATAGTGGCGACGTGGTTGCCACCCTGGTCGGCATGCGCGACCGCAACGAAGCCGAGGCGCTCAAGGGCGCCACGATTCAGGTGTCGCGCAAGGACTTTCCTGCACTCGACAACGACGAGTATTACTGGACCGATCTGATCGGCCTGGATGTGGTCAACCTGCAGGGCGAAGCCCTGGGCAAGGTGACCGACATGATGCACAACGGCGCGCAATCCATTTTGCGCATCACGCCGGTCAGCGAAGGTGATCCAACTGCGAAAGTAGAGGATCGCCTCGTGCCGTTCGTGGACCAGTTCGTCAAGACCGTCAACCTCGAGGGCAAGCTGATTACCCTGGACTGGGGCCTGGATTATTAAGCCTCATCCAACCGGAGCGAGATCCGATGCAGTTTGACGTCGTGAGCTTGTTTCCAGAAATGTTCGCCGCATTGACGCAGTCGGGAGTCACCCGCCGCGCCTTCGAGCAGCAACGCTGGGCCCTGAAGATCTGGAATCCGCGCGATTTCACGCAGGACCGTCACCGCACCGTGGATGACCGCCCCTATGGCGGCGGCCCCGGCATGGTGATGCTGGCGAAACCGCTCGAAGCCGCGATCAATGCGGCCAAGCAAAGACAGGTCGACATGGGCCTGCCGGCGCCCCGTGTGGTCTTCATGTCGCCGCAAGGCAAGCCGCTGACCCACGAACGCGTGATGGCACTGAAGGACGAGCCCGGTCTCGTCATCCTGTGCGGCCGCTACGAGGCGGTGGACCAGCGTTTGCTGGACCGCTGCGTCGACGAGGAGATCTCCCTCGGCGACTTCGTGCTGTCCGGCGGCGAACTGCCGGCGATGGCCCTGATGGATGCGGTAGTCCGGTTCATCCCCGGCGTGCTGGGCGACGATGCCTCGGCGGTCGAAGACAGCTTCGTCAACGGCCTGCTCGATTCGCCGCATTACACGCGGCCGGAAGTGTACGAAGGCGAAGCGGTGCCTCCTGTCCTGATGGGCGGCAATCACGCCGAGATCATGAAGTGGCGCCGCCAGCGCATGCTGGAAGCGACATGGAAAAAACGGCCCGAATTGCTGGACCAGGCGCGCGCCGCCGGCCGGCTGACCAAGGCCGATGAACAGTTTCTGGCAGGTTTGAACAAGCCTGCCGAGTAAGAATGTACCTTTGTGTGCATGTAACGGCGGGCATGTTGCCCGTTTGTTCAACCCCATCCTCTACTGGGCAAGGCTTGTAAGAACAGCGCAGCGCCAGCAAGATGGTTTTTGGAGTGATAAAAATGGATCTGATCCAGCAACTCGAGCAAGAAGAGATTGCGCGCCTCGGCCGCAACATCCCTGATTTCGCACCAGGCGACACCGTGATCGTCAGCGTCAACGTCGTCGAAGGCAACCGCAAGCGCGCCCAGGCATACGAAGGCGTCGTCATCTCGCGTCGTAACCGCGGCCTGAACTCGAACTTCATCGTTCGCAAGATCTCGTCGGGCGAAGGCGTCGAGCGTACCTTTCAGCTGTACTCGCCGCTGATCGCTTCGATCGAAGTGAAGCGTCGTGGTGACGTGCGCCGCGCCAAGCTGTACTACCTGCGTGAGCGTTCGGGCAAGTCGGCACGTATCAAGGAAAAGCTGCCGCAGCGTAAAGCAGCTACCACTGCTGCTGCTGAGTAATAGCGCCTGTGTACTGAAAAAGGCATCCGCAAGGATGCCTTTTTCTTTTTTGGCGCAAGATATGAAGTTGGCTATCTTTGTTGCCAACCGAGGAGGATGTCCGTTTTGGTCAAGCTCGTATTCGACCCCACCCAGATGCCGGTCGGCGGCGTCGCCGGCGAAGCACCCGTCGCGCCTGAGCGCCTGACGCCCGCGGCCCTGCGCGCCCGCTTTGCGCAAACCCTGCCGTGGGACCCTGAATTCTCCGAAGAATCCCTGGCCGTGCGCGGCCGGGTGCTCCGCCGCGCCGCCGTGCTGGTCCCGCTCGTGATGCGTCCCGAAGGCGTCACCGTGCTGCTCACGCGCCGCACCGAGCACCTGTCCAGCCACGCCGGCCAGATCAGCTTCCCCGGCGGTGGAGCGGAAGAGCTCGATTCCTCGCCCATCGAAACCGCTTTGCGCGAAACGGAAGAGGAGATCGGCCTGCACCGCCGCCACGTCGAGATCATCGGCGTGCTGCCCGACCACACCACGATCAGCGCCTACCGCGTCACGCCGGTGGTGGCCCTGGTCGAGCCGCCTTTCGAGATCAGCGCCGACCCGAACGAGGTGGCCGAGGTGTTCGAGGTCCCGCTGGCCTTCCTGATGGATGGCCTGAACCACCAGCGCCGCACCCTCGAGCTGCCGCAGACCCAGGGTCGCCGCAGCTTCTACGCCATGCCATATGAGCAATTCTTCATCTGGGGCGCCACGGCCGCCATGCTGCGCAACCTGTTCCACTTCCTCCGCGCGTAAAACTTTCTTACAGGACCCTATTTGATTCCGGACGCCTTCTCCGTTATCGTAGCGGGCAGTTGTATTGCAATAACAAAAAAGGGTTCCTGAATGACATTCTTTTCCATCCTGTGCGCGCTGCTGATCGAGCAGCTGAAACCGCTGCGCGCGGATAACCAGGTCTACGCTGGCATCAAAGCTTTTGCCATGCGCATCGAGAGCTGGTTCAATGCGGGCGAGCAGCGCAATGGCCGCATGGGCTGGATCCTGATGATGGCGTCCCTGATGGTGCCGATCTACCTGGTGTACTGGCTGTGCATGCGCTACAACCTGGTGTTCCTGGCCTTCGCCTGGAACGTCCTGATCGTCTACCTGACCCTGGGCTTCCGTCACTACAGCCATTACTTCACCAACATCCAGCTGGCCCTGAACACGAGCGACGAGGCTGCCGCGCGCACCCTGCTGGCGGAGTGGACCCACCTCGATACGGTCGGCATGGACAGCACCGAGATCACCCGCGTGGCGGTGGAAAACGCCCTGATCACCACCCACCGCAATGTGTTCGGCGTGTTCTTCTGGTTCCTGATGCCGCTGGGCCCGGCTGGCGCCGTGATGTACCGCGTGTCCGAATACCTGTCCCGCGCCTGGAACGAGCCCGACCACATGCGCAACGAAGCCTTCGGCCAGTTCGCCGCCAAGGCCTTCTACTGGATCGACTGGATTCCGGTGCGCCTGACTGCGATCGCCTTTGCCGTGGTCGGCAACTTCGAGGACGCGATCTATGCCTGGCGTAACTTCGCCAACCGCTGGGCCGACGAAGCCAAGGGCATCATCCTGGCCGCCGGCGGCGGCGCCATGGGCGTGCGCCTGGGCACGCCGAACGAGAACGCGCCGCAATTGCTGCCGGCCGACGCCGCCACGGTGGACCTGAGCGACGCCGAAGCGGAGGTGCTGCCGGGCGAAGAGCCGAACATCAGGGCCCTCCAAAGCACGGTAGGATTGGTGTGGCGCGCCCTGATATTATGGATGATCCTCCTGCTCCTCACTTCCAGCGTGGTGTGGCTCGGCTGAACGATAGTGCCGCGCGGCCCTCGTGCCCAAGTCTTCTATAAGATATAATAGTGAGCTGAGGTTCTTCTCATCCACGCAGTACTTTCCGTTTGAGCAAGCAGCACTATGGCCGAGTCATCGCACACCACGGATAAGGAACTCACTGGCGAGTTTTTTATCCTGGGCATCACGAACAAAGGCAGGCAATTCCGCCCGAGCGACTGGGCGGAGCGCCTGTGCGGGGTCATGGCCTGCTTTTGCCCCGGCTCCTCCGGCCGGGACGCCCACCTGAAGTTTTCGCCCTACGTCCACCCGACGGTGGTGAACGGCACCAAGGCCGTGGTGGTCAACCACCAGCTGCAGAAGATCGAGCCGATGGCTTACCATTTCGTCATCAACTTCGCCAAGGATAACGACCTGCAAGTCGTCGACGCCTGCTTCGTGCCCCTGCCGGGCGAAAAGAAACCCGGCGCTGCCTGACCGGCCTTCCCATCTTCCCAACTGGCGCTATGATGAAAATCAAAGCGCCAGTTTCGTTTCGGCCTAGCGTATCCGCGAGAACGATAGGGGAGGTCATCATGCATATCGGCGAAATCTGCACCAGCGACACCATCAGCTGCACCCGCGACGAAACCGTGCAGGGCGCGGCGCTCCTGATGCGCCAGCACCATGTGGGCGACGTGATCGTGGTCGACGCGGCCGACGACAGCAATATCCCGGTCGGCATCGTCACCGACCGCGACATCGTCGTGTCCGTCATCGCGCCCGGGCTCGACCCGGCCAGCATCCTGGTCGGGGACATCATGAGCGACGACCTGCTCACGGCCAGCGAATCCGACGATGTCTACGAGCTGATCGAGCGCATGCGCCTGCGCGGCATCCGGCGCGTGCCGGTGGTCGACGCGGCGGGCAAGCTGAGCGGCGTGGTCTGCGCCGACGACCTGCTCGAATTCCTGGCCGAGGAAATGGGCGAGCTGTCGCGCATCAGTTCCTGGCAGCAGGCGCACGAGCGGCGTGTGCGTCATTAAGACTGCCTTAATAGCAGACCTGGTAGCTTCGGACAGCCTCATCCCTCTGTTACCATCCCGGAAATCGTGACAGGCGGCGCCATGCGCGCCCGCCTTTGCATAAAGGGATGGTATGGATTGGATGAGTTTCAAGCGCGGCGCGGCCGCGCAGGTATGGGTCGGCGCGGCCGCCTTCGTCATGGCCGGGGCCGCCTGGGGCGCCCAGTTGCCGAAGGGTGTGACCCTCGGCCCTTCGGTCGAAGGCATCACCGAGTACCGCCTGGCCAATGGCCTGAAGGTGCTGCTGTTCCCGGACGCCTCGCGTCCCACGATCACGGTCAACGTCACCTACCTGGTCGGGTCGCGCCACGAGAACTACGGCGAGACCGGCATGGCCCACCTGCTCGAGCACCTGCTGTTCAAGGGCGCGAAGAACAACCGCGATATCACCCAGCAGTTCTCCGACCGCGGCATGCAGTTCAATGGCACCACTTCGCTCGACCGCACCAATTACTATGAAGTGTTCCAGGCCTCGAAGGCCAACCTCGACTGGGCGCTGCAGATGGAAGCCGACCGCATGGTCAATTCCTTCATCGCGGAGAAGGACCTGGCGTCCGAGATGACCGTGGTGCGCAACGAGTACGAGAGCGGCGAGAACTCGCCGGGCGGCGTGCTGTTCAAGCGCATGCAGAGCGTGGCCTACGACTGGCATTCCTACGGCCGCTCGACCATCGGCAACCGCAGCGACATCGAGAACGTCAGGATCGCCAACCTGCGCGCCTTCTACAAGACCTGGTACCAGCCTGACAACGCGGTGCTGCTGGTGGCCGGCAAGTTCGACCCCGCGTCCACCCTGGCCAGCATCAGCCGCCTGTTCGGCGCCATCCCCAAGCCCAAGCGCAGCCTGCCGCAGTTCTGGACCGTCGAACCGACCCAGGACGGCGAACGCAGCTTCGCCGTGCGCCGCCAGGGCGACGTGCAGATCGTCGCCGTCGGCTACAAGATTCCCTCCGACCTGCATCCGGAGAGCGACGCCCTCGGCTTCGCCAACGAGATCCTGGGCGACGTGCCCAACGGCCGCCTGCACAAGCTGCTGGTCGAGACGGGCAAGGCCAGCCAGGTGTTCAGCTTCGGCCAGACCGGCTATGCGCCCGGCCTGCAGTTCTTCGGCGCCGTGGTCAAGAAGGGCGAGCCGGTCGAGCCGGTGCGCGAAGCGCTGACCCAGGCGGTCGAGGAATTCGCAGGCAAGCCGCCGAGCGCCGAGGAGATGGAGCGGGTGCGCCGTTCCTACCTGAACACCATCGAGCGCAGCCTGAACGATCCGCAGGCGGTCGGTGTGGCCTTGTCCGAAGTGATCGCACTGGGCGACTGGCGCCTGTACTTCCTGGGCCGCGAGCGCATCCAGAAGGTGAGTGCGGAGCAGGTGGCGGCCGCCTCGCGCAACTACTTCATGCGCAGCAACCGCGTGACCGGCACCTTCATCCCGGAGGACGCGCCGCAGCGCGCCATCGTGCCGGCCGCGCCCACGGTCGAGGCGGTGATGAAGGACTTCAAGCCGGCCGCATCGAACCTGGTGGCGGAAGACTTCGACCCCAGCCAGCAGAACATCATGAAGCGCACCACGCTCACGACGGCAGGCGGCGTGAAGCTGGCCCTGCTGCCGAAGAAGAACCGCGGCGAGACCGTGACGGTCGACCTGCGCCAGCACTTCGGCGACGAAAAGAACATGTTCGGCAAGGGCGCGGTGCCGGCCCTGACCAGTGCGATGCTGATGCGCGGGACCACGCGCTACACCCGCGCCCAGCTGGCCGACGCCTTCGACAAGCTCAAGATGACGGGCAGCCCCACCCACTTCCAGACCACGCGCGCCAACCTGCCCGAGGCCCTGAAACTGGCCGCCCACGTGCTGAAGGAGCCGGGCTTCCCCGAAGCCGAATTCGAGCAGCTGCGCCAGCAGTCGCTGGTGGGCCTGGAAGCCAGCCGCGCCGAACCGGAAAGCGTGGCCGCGCGCGCGCTGGCGCGCCATGGCGACCCGTACCCGCGCGGTGACGTGCGCCATGCGAATTCGCTGGAAGAAGATATCGAGGACATCAAGGCCGCGCGCCTGGACGACCTGAAGGCCTTCCACCGCGACTACCATGGCGCCCAGCCGGCCGAGATGGCCATCGTCGGCGACTTCGATCCCAGGGAAATCACGCCGATCATCGACCAGCTGTTCGGAAGCTGGAAGGCGCCCGCCAGCGCGGCGCCGATCCTGCGCCGCCATGTCGAGGTGGCGCCTACCGCGCAGACCATCAATACGCCGGACAAGGAGAACGGCTTCTACATCGCCGGCATGAACCTGGACCTGAACATCGACGACCCGGACTATCCTGCGCTGATGCTGGCCAATTACATCTTCGGCGAGGGCGGCCTGAAGTCGCGCCTGATGGACCGCATCCGCCAGAAGGACGGCCTGTCCTACGGCGGCGGCTCGGACCTCGCTGCGGGCAGCATGGACCGCGCCGGCAGCTTCACCATCAGCGCCATCGCCGCGCCCCAGAACCTGGCCAGGCTGGATGCCGCGGTGCGCGCCGAGCTGGCGCGGGCGCTCAAGGAGGGTTTCACGGCGGCGGAACTGGCCGGCGCCAAGTCGGGCCTGATGCAGCAGCGCCTGCAGAACCGCTCGGACGATGGCGTGCTGGCGGCCGGCTGGACGGCTTTCCTGTACCAGAAGAAGACCTTCGAATGGTCGGCTGAACTCGAGCGCAAGCTGATGGCGGTCACGGTGCCCCAGCTGAACGCCGCCTTCCGCAAGGCCATCGATCCGGCCAAGCTGTCGGTGTTCATCGCGGGCGACCAGGGCAAGGTCAAGCCGCGCTAGAGGGCCGCCTCTAGTCTGCTTCGCAACACATGTGAACACATTTGGTGGCCATTTGTGACAGGAGAATTGCGCTTGCGTTAGAATGTTGCTTTTGGGCAGCACACGTTGCGTAGTTTCACTGGGAGCATCATGAAGGGCATCAGCAAGCAGCAGCCGGACGCGGGCATCTCGTTTTCCGGCAGGGTCGTTCTCGTTACCGGCGCGGCAAGCGGGATCGGACGGGCGATCGCGCTGGCTTTCGGCCGGGCCGGGGCCAGCGTGGTGGTCGCGGACACCTCGATCGAAGGCGGCCACGCGACCGCCGCGATGATTGTCGAATCGGGCGGCAAGGCCTTGTTCGTGCAATCCAACGTCACCCGCGCGCACGAAGTCGAGGCGCTGGTCGACAAGACCATCAACTATTACGGCCGCCTGGACTACGCGGTCAACAATGCCGCCGTGGACGAGGAGCGCCAGCCGCTGGCGGAAGCCGACGACGAGCAGTTCGACCGCATCATGAGCGTCAACCTGAAGGGCGTCTGGCTGTGCATGAAGTACCAGCTGCGCCAGATGCAGAAGCAGGGCAGCGGGGCGATCGTCAACATGGCGTCGGTGTCCGGCCTGGTGGGTTCGCCCAGCCGCGCGATCTACGGCGCGTCCAAGCATGCCGTCGTGGGCCTGACCAAGAGCGCGGCGGCCGAGTATGCGCGCGAAGGCATCCGCGTGAACGCGCTGTGCCCGGCCGCGGTGAAGACGCCGATGCTGGCGCGCGCGATCGAGCGCGATCCGGTGTTCGAGAAGAAGCTGAAGGCGGCGCAGCCCTTGGGGCGCTATGCGGAAGCGGCGGAGATCGCGAATGCGGCGTTGTGGCTGTGTTCAGACCAGGCGTCGTATGTCAATGGGCACGAGCTGGTGGTGGATGGCGGGCTTACGGCGGTTTGAGC
>NZ_JAGKSG010000075.1:0-13765 GCF_018119385.1 Massilia sp. AB1
CGTGCGCGCCGGGGGGGCGCGCGCGCTGGCCCTGCTCGAACCGGCGCCCAAGCGCGCCGAATGCGAGCGGCGCTTTCTGTGGGCCCAGGAACAGGGCTTCGTGCCCGCCGGCCGCATCAACTCGGCCGCCGGCCTGCAGTTGCAGGCCACCCTGATCAACTGCTTCGTCCAGCCGGTGGGCGACTCCATCTCCGGGGTCGACGGCGGCCTGCCCGGCATCTATACCGCCCTGTCCGAGGCCGCCGAGACCATGCGCCGCGGCGGCGGCGTGGGCTATGACTTCAGCGCCATCCGCCCCATGGGCAGCAAGGTGCGCGGCACCGCCTCGCGTGCCTCCGGGCCGGTCTCCTACATGGAAGTGTTCGACGCCTCCTGCCGCACGGTGGAATCGGCCGGCGCGCGGCGCGGCGCCCAGATGGGCGTGCTGCGCATCGACCATCCCGACATCGAACGCTTCATCGCCGCCAAGGACCTGGGGGCGCTCACCAACTTCAACATCTCGGTCGGCGTCCTTGATTCCTTCATGCGTGCGGTGGAAGACGACGCCACCTTCGAACTGGTGCACCGCGCCGAGCCGGGCGACGAAGACCAGGCGGCCGGCGCTCGCCGGCGCGAGGACGGGCTGTGGGTCTACCGCGAGGTGCGCGCCCGCGTGTTGTGGGAACAGGTGATGCTGTCGACCTACGACCATGCCGAGCCAGGCGTGCTGTTCGTCGACCGCATGAACGCCGAGAACAACCTCTGGTACTGCGAAGAGCTGAACGCCACCAATCCCTGCGGCGAGCAGCCGTTGCCCGCCTACGGCTGCTGCGACCTCGGCTCGCTCAACCTCACTTGCTTCGTCGAGCGGCCCTTTTCCGACGACGCCGGCTTCGATTTCGCGCGCCTGCGCGAAGTCGCCACGGTGGCCGTGCGCATGCTCGACCTGGTGCTGGACGCCACCGAATGGCCCCTGCCCCAGCAGGCCGCCGAGTCGCGCGCCAAGCGCCGCATCGGGCTCGGCTTCCTCGGCCTGGGCAGCGCCCTGGTGATGCTGGGGCTGCGCTACGACTCGGACCAAGGGCGCGCCATGGCCGCCCGCATCGCCGAGACCATGCGCGACGCCGCCTACGCGGCCTCGGTGGAGCTGGCGCGCGAGAAAGGCGCCTTCCCGCTGTTCGACGCCGACCACTACCTGCGCGGGCAGTTCGTCAGCCGGCTGCCGCAGGTGCTGCTCGACGCGATCCGCGTGCATGGCATCCGCAATTCGCACCTGCTGTCGATCGCACCCACCGGCACCATCTCGCTGGCCTTTGCCGACAATGCCTCGAACGGCATCGAGCCTCCGTATGCGTGGCGCTACCAGCGCAAGAAGCGCACGGCCGACGGCGGCACGCGCAGCTACGAGGTGCTCGACCACGCCTGGCGGCTGTATCGCCAGCTGGGACACGATCCCGAAGTGGGCCTGCCGCCGCAGTTCGTGACCGCGCTCGAGATGCGCGCCATCGACCACCTGCGCATGGTGGAGGCGGTGCAGCCCTTCGTCGACACGGCGATCTCGAAGACCGTCAACGTGCCGGAGGATTATCCCTACGACGACTTCCGCGACCTGTACAGCCAGGCCTGGCATGCGGGACTGAAGGGACTGGCCACCTATCGCCCGAACACGGTACTGGGCAGCGTGCTGTCGACGACACCCGCGCCGGCGCCGGCAGCGCATCCGGCGCCGGACGACGACCCGCTGCTCAAGCGCTTCGAGCGCCGGCCTTTGGGCGAGCTGGAATCGGTTACCTCCAAGATCGAGTATTCGACCCAGGAAGGCCGCAAGAGCGCCTACCTGACGGTGAGCTTCATCCGCACCGAGGGCCATTGGGAAGGCCAGCCGGTGACCATCGAGCGTCCTTTCGAGTTCTTCATGCCCGGCAACCAGCGCACCGGCGGCCACCAGTGGATCACGGCCTCGATGCGCCTGCTGTCGATGGTGGCGCGCGCCGGCGGGCCGATCGCCAAGGCCCTGGCCGACATGCGCGAGGTGGTCTGGGAAAAGGGCCCGGTGCGCTGCGGCCACCTGACGCGCGAGGATGGCGTGCAGGTGCCGGTCTACCACGACTCGGAAGTGGCGGCGATCGCCTTCATGCTGCAGCGGATCCTGATCCGGCGCGGCTTCCTCGACGCCCTCGGCAACCAGGCGCCGGTCGGGGACCTGGCGCGCGCCTTCTCCGAACGCGGCGGCGCGCCGATGCCGGAGGCCGCGCCGCAGCCGCCCACGTCCAGCGGCGCCCTGCCCGTCGCCACCGGCGCCAAATGTCCGGAGTGCGGGGCGCGCGCCTTGCGCAAGGTGGACGGCTGCACGCGCTGCGACGAGTGCCATTACGTCGGCGAATGCGGCTGACTGCAGCCGGCGGCTCAGGCATACTGGGCGGATGAGCTATCTCGCCCTTAAACACCTGCACATGAGCTTTGCCGTCCTGAGCGGCAGCTTCTTCCTGATTCGCGGCCTGTGGATGCTGGCCGGCTCGGCGCGCCTGCAGCAGCGCTGGGTGAAGATCGCCCCGCACATCGTCGACACGCTGCTACTCGCCAGCGCCATCGGCCTGGCCGCCTGGAGCCGCCAGTATCCTTTCGTGGCGCCCTGGCTCACGGCCAAGGTGCTGGCGCTGGTGGCCTACATCGTGCTTGGCACGATCGCCCTCAAGCGCGGGCGCACGCCGCAGGTGCGCCTGGCCGCCTTCATCGCGGCGCTGGCCTGCTTCTTCTACATCGTTGCGGTCGCCGTCACCAAGAACCCGCTCGTCATCGCATGAGGGCGAGCGCCGGCCGGACATGCCGGCGCGCCAGCCTCTCGCGTAGCCGCAAGCCCGGGCGCTCTACCGCCAGGTAGAGCAGCGCTCCCGCCGCCACCGCCGCGCCGCCATAGCAGCCCAGCACAAGCAGGTTCGATCCTTCGAGATACGCGCCCGCGTGCTCGCTCACCAGGCGGAACATGGACTTGTGGGTCAGGTAGAGGCTGAAGGCGAGCGTCGCCACCAGGCGTGCGCCGGGCAGCTCGATGCGGCCGGGCAGGATCGCCGGGCTTGCCATGCCGACCAGCACGCAACCCAGTCCGAGCGACAGCAGCGGAAAGCCGACCACCGCGCCGGCTTCGGTGACGAGCCCTTCGAACAGCGGCGCCGCCGCAATCACCAGCAGCAGGCCCGCGGCCAGGAAGGCCCAGCCGCGCGCCGTCATCCAGCGCCACCATGCCGGCCGGTGGAGGCGGACGGCCGCCAGGGCTGCTCCGATCAGCAAGCCGTCCAGCCGGGCCCAGGTCGGATTGTAGACATGCTCGATGTAGCGCAGGACGAACCAGTCCTCGCCTTCCTTCACGTGTAGATAAGGCGCGACCTGCGCATGCCAGGCCCAGGCGCGCAGCGCGATCCCGCCGAGCAGCACCGCCAGCACGAACAGCGCCGACTTGCGCAAGCTGGGCCGGCGCGACAGCAGCGCCACGGCCAGCGGCAGCAACAGGTAGAAATGCTCTTCCACGCACAGCGACCAGGCGTGGGAGAACGCGCGGTTGCGGAAGTAGTCGGGGAACAGGTTCGCCGTAAAGCTCAGGAATTGCCAGGCCGGCTGCATGCCGGGACTCTCGCGCCAGCCCGGGAGCCACAGGTAGAGCGCCAGCACGGCCAGGTAGGCCGGCAGCACGCGCAGGGCGCGGCGCAGCAGGTAGTCGCCCCAGCGCGGCCCTTCGGGCGCCGCGCTGGCCGCACATACCTGGCCGCCGACCAGGAAGCCGCTCAGCACGAAGAACAGGTCGACGCCCATCCAGCCCAGGTCGGCGATGGGGCCGAGGACGGGACCGAACTGCGGTCCGTAGCTGACGAGGTGATAGGCCATGACCCAGACGATGGCGAAGGCGCGCAGGAGATCGAGTCCGGGAAGACGCTGGTGATGCATGGATGACGATACGGAGAAGACGCGTTGGAGAATCAGTGCTCCCGCAACCGCGCGAGCCGCGCCGCGACCTGGTCGCGCTCGCGGCGCCCGAAGGCGGGCTTGGCGCCCAGGGCCGACTGGTAGGCCGCGATCGCGCGCGGCTCGTTGCGCAGTTCCTGGTAGACCTCGCCCAGGGCCTTGTACACGTAGGACTTGGGCCCGATGAGCGCCGCCCGCTCGAGGAAGGACGCGGCCTCGGCCAGCCTGCCCTGCGCGCGGGACACGAGCGCCAGTCCATAGCTGCCGGCTTCGCTCGATGGAATGCGGCGCTGCAGCTCGGCGTACAGGCGGCTGCTGTTCGCGAAACGCCCGGCATCCAGATAGGCTTGCGCCAGCCCGGCGAGCAGGTCGCGGTGGACGCTCTCCACCAGCTCGTACCTGGCCAGGTTCGCGGCCAGCACATACTCTTCCGCATCGGCGAGCCGGTCTTCGCTCTGGGCGCACAGCGCCAGCATCAGGCGCGTGAGTTCGGGGTCGGTGCGATGGACTTCCATCGCCAGGTCGCGCGCCCGGACGGTGCTCCCGCCGAGGAAGAACGGCGCGCGCAGGTAAAAGCGCAGCAGCGACACGCGCGCGCGGTAATTGGTGGGATCGAGCAGCACGGCGCGCTCGTAGGCCTCGCGCTGGGCGCGCGTGTTGCCGAGCGCGGCGACCATCCAGCCGCTGCCCTGGGCTTCCAGCACCTTGCCCAGCGCTTCCGTGCACAAGCTGTTGCCGGATTGCGCAGCGACGCAGCGTTCCGCGGCGGCCTCGGCCTCAGGCAGGCGGCCGGCCGGGTCCTGAGCCAGGATCAGGTCGACCGTGCCGGCCAGGGCAAATGCATCGTTCGGATCGCCGGCCAGCCGTTCGGCAATGGCGCGGGAAGCGTCGGCAAAGCGTTTCTGGTGGACCAGCTGGGCGATCGGATGCACGGGCGCGGCGCAGACGTCCCACAGCGGGCCGCATGCCAACAATGCCGCTGCCCACCAGGGCCTGAGTTTCGCCAGCATCGATGTCCTTTCCCGCGCAGGAACGTCGTTTGGCGGTCCGGCGGCGGCCTTACCCATGTCGGATAATCGGCCGTGATGATTTGAGAGAAAGCAAATCCTCACATGAAAGTATCTGTTCGTCAACAATACATATGCGAAGTTAACAGGTGGCCCGGCGTTGCCAGTCCCTCTGCAACACTGGACAATGGGCGTTCGGCACACTACGAGACCTGGGAAGAACGATGAAAACAAGCACGGAATCGCAAGGACAAGCCTCAGCCGCCCAATTGATCGACGCCAGGATCGGCGAGCTGAACGACTGGCGGGGCGCAAGCTTGGCACGGGTCAGGGACCTGATCCATCAGGCCGATCCTGAAGTAGTCGAGGAGTGGAAGTGGAGCGTGCCCGTGTGGTCGCACGGCGGCATCCTGTGCACGGGCGAAGTCTACAAGAAGGCGGTGAAACTGACCTTCCCCAAGGGCGCGTCGCTCGATGATCCCTCGGGCCTGTTCAACTCCAGCCTGGAAGGCAATGTGCGCCGCGCCATCGATATCCCGGAAGGCGCGAACGTCGACGAGGAAGCGTTCAAGGCGCTGATCCGCGCGGCCATCGCACTGAATCTGTCGGCGCCCCCCAAGCGGGCGCGCAGCAAGGCTTGAGCAAGCATGCACTTTCGTGATGGTGCGGCAAACGGAAGGCGGACGCTGCCGCCTTCCCGGATACCGGCGATAATGATGATTGCCCCTTATTTGCATCACACTGGACCATCACATGACCGACTTCGACAGCGTTCCGCTGGAGTTTTTCCAGGATTACCCGGAACCGGGCGTCAATTTCATTGACGTCGGCTGCATTTTCGATAACCCCGAGCACTGGCGCCTCGCCATCGACACGCTGCACGCGAAGACCGAAGACCTGCACTTCGACTTCATCCTGGCCATGGACGCGCGCGGCTTCATGCTGGCCGGCGCGCTGGCCTATGAGCGCAAGGTCGGATTCGCGATGGCGCGCAAGGCAGGCAAATTGCCGGGCAAGGCCATCAGCGTCGATTACCAGCGCGAGTACGGCAGCGCCACGATCGAGATCCAGCCGGAGCGCATCAAAGGGCAACGCGTGCTGATCGTCGACGACGTGCTGGCGACCGGGGGGACCATCGAAGCGGCGGCGGCCCTGCTGCGCCAGATCGGCAAGGAAGTGGCCGGCGCGGCTGCGCTCTTCGATATCGCTTTCTTCAAGGACAAGCGTACGCTCACGATGCCGGTCGTGACCTTGCGCGACGTGTAAGTATCCATGTCCAACCCGGATGCGCGGCGTACTTCGTGCATGGCGCTAGCGCTTCGCTAATTGTTCAGGCGATAGATTTCTTCGACTAATTCAGGCGGCATTGCTGGAGGCTTTGCTCAAGCTGCTCCAGCGTCACCGAAGGTGAAAAGTACATGGTGATTACCTCTCCTCCGGGCCGCTCGGCCGATGTATGACACTCTTGTGGAAGGTCGCACTCGTCTCCGAGGTAATCATCGATGAAATCAAACAGCTCGTAGTCGTCAACGATGACAACGAGCCTGCCACTGTCATCGAGGCCCACCGAGATATGTGGAAGAATTTCTTTCATAGCTCTCTTTGTATTCGATTTCGTTGCTTACGCTGACATCCTGTCGCACGGCTAGGCAGTGATTCCTGCCGCGGCTGAACTGCACGCGACTGCTCGCCCTCAAACCGCCGCTTCCCGGCGCTTCTACCATGTGACGACCGCAATGACGTCATGTAAGGAGCGAGATGAGTCTAGCAGTCCTCAGGAGCCGCGCACTGGCCGGCATGCAAGCGCCGGCCGTCAGCGTCGAAGTGCATCTCGCAAACGGCTTGCCGGGCATGACCATCGTCGGCTTGCCCGATGCGGAAGTGCGCGAAGCCAAAGACCGTGTGCGCGCTGCCTTGCAGAATTCCGGCTTCGACGTGCCGGCGCGGCGCATCACGGTCAACCTGGCGCCGGCTGAATTGCCCAAGGAATCGGGCCGCTTCGACCTGCCGATCGCGCTCGGCATTTTGGCCGCCTCGCGCCAGATCCGCGGCGAACAGCTGGATCGCTTCGAATTCGCGGGCGAATTGTCGCTGTCGGGCGAGTTGCGGCCTGTGCGTGGTGCGCTGGCCATGACCTTCGCCATGCATCGCCAGCGCGAAGGCAACGCCGGCGCCTTCATCCTGCCGCAGGCCAATGCCGACGAGGCCGCGCTGGTCGAGGATGCCGCGATCTATCCTGCCCGCACCTTGCTGGAAGTGTGTGCGCATTTCTCGCACTTGCCGGAAGCGCCCAGGCTTGCCCGCTATCGGCGCGCACACCTGGCGGCCAATCCCGCGTATCCGGACTTCGCCGAGGTCAAGGGACAGCCGCAGGCCAAGCGCGCGCTGGAGGTGGCGGCGGCCGGCTGCCACTCGGTGCTGCTGGTCGGCCCGCCCGGCGCCGGCAAGAGCATGCTGGCGGCGCGCTTTCCCGGCCTGCTTCCGCGGATGAGCGATGGCGAGGCCTTGGAATCGGCTGCCGTGCAATCGCTGGCCGGCAGTTTTTCGCACGAGCGCTGGCGGCAGCGGCCGTTCCGCAGTCCCCATCACACCACCTCGGGCGTGGCGCTGGTCGGCGGCGGCAACCTGCCGCGTCCGGGGGAAGTGTCGCTGGCCCATCATGGGGTGCTGTTCCTGGACGAGCTGCCGGAGTTCGACCGCCGTGTGCTGGAAGTGCTGCGCGAGCCGCTGGAGTCGGGTCACATCACGATCTCGCGCGCGGCGCACCAGGCCGATTTTCCGGCGCGCTTCCAGCTGATCGCAGCCATGAACCCTTGTCCTTGCGGCTGGCTCGGCCACCCGTCGGGCAAGTGCCGCTGCAGCCAGGAGGCGGTGCAACGCTACCAGGACCGGATCTCGGGTCCCCTGCTCGACCGCATCGATATCCAGCTGCAAGTCGCCGCGCTGCCGCCGGACAGCATGGGGGCGCAAGCCGACGGCGAGCCGAGCAGCGAAATAGCACGGCGCGTCGAACGGGCGCATGCGCGCCAGCTGGCGCGGCAGGACAGCTCCAACAGCCAGCTGCGGCCAGGGCAGATCGACAGCTTGTGCCAGCCCGATGCGGCCGGCAGGCAGTTGCTGCACACGGCCGCGCGCCACCTGCACTGGTCGGCGCGCGCCTACCACCGCGTGCTCAAGGTGGCGCGCACGATCGCCGACCTGGCCGGCGCCGAGCATGTGGAGGCGCCGCATGTGGCCGAAGCGATCCAGTACCGGCGCGCGCTGCGCGAGCACTAAACCGGAGCGTTAGCGCTCAATGCTCGGTACCGGCGTAGATCCACATCGGCTCGGTCTTCCCTGCCCGCTCGAAGCCCAGCCGTTTATAGAATTCGATCGCTTCACCGTCGGCGGTCAGCATCATCTGATGAAAGCCGGCGTACCTGTCGAGCAGGGCCTCATCATCTTCCTGCCGACACCGGCGCCCTGATGGACCGGATCGACCAGCATGTGAGGGAAGTAGACGACCAAATGGCCGTCGGAGATGGCGTTGCCCAGTCCAACCAGCTGGTCTCCGATGCGGGCCGTGACCAGCGCATGGGAATTACGCAGGCCGGCCATCAACTGATCCGGCTTGTCCGCCGAGGACCAGCCGTTGGCGCGATACAAGTGGATGACTTCATCCCTGTCGATCTTATCGGAGAGCGAGACTTCGATGCTCATGGATTCCTCATGATCGTTGATGTGGACAGCATGACGCTCAATGTTCGTCCCACAAATAGTCTATCCCCCTCTGCACGGACAGAAGGTCCATTTGCGCCCGCATCAGCTAAACACCACCAAGATAACAAGCGAGCAGGCCATCCGAACTCTCGATATCGAGAATGTCCATGATCCGCTCCAACTCCATCCCGAAGTGCTCCCTCCCCTCCGTGTCTTCCTGCTCGACCAGTTCGAGTGAGCGCTGGAATTCGGTCAACACCCAGAGCTTTGTCGGATGGCGTGCAATCCCTCGGATCAATCGATCGGCCAGATCGTTCAGCACATTCGAGAGCCTCAGACGCTCTTCGAAAACGCCTGTCCCGGGTAGCATGGGCAGCTTGGGCTCGCGACGACGGAATGCGGCGAGTTCCTCAAGGACGCGCTCAGTGATAGCTAGCTGCTCATCCACAACTTCAGCCAAGGGATCATCGCTCATAGGTATCAAAAAGGCTTAGGCAGACCCGAAGGCCGCCTGCTCGCGCGCGGCGCGCTTGATGGCTTGCGGCGGCTGGCCGAAGGCGCGCAGGAAAGCGCGGCGCATGCGCTCGGGATCGGAGAAGCCGGTTTCGCGTGCGACCACGTCGATCGGGTGATTGCTGCTCTCGATCATGGCGCGCGCGGCTTCCACCCGCAGCACCTCGACCGCGCGTGCCGGCGACTGGCCGGTCTCGAGCCGGAAGCTGCGGCTGAACTGGCGCGTGCTCAGGTTGGCCGCTTCCGCCAGCTCGTCCACCGACAAGGGCTTGCGCAGGTGACGCTTGGCGTACGAGAGCGCCTGCTGGATGCGGTCCGACTTCGGCTCGAGCTCCAGCAAGGCGGAGAACTGCGACTGGCCGCCGCTGCGCCGGTGGTAGACGACCATCTGGCGCGCGATGTGTTTCGAGGCATCCCGTCCAAGGTCGCTCTCGACCATCGCCAGGCACAGGTCGACGCAGGCGGTCATGCCGGCCGAGGTCCAGATGCGGCCGTCGTTGATGAAGATGCGGTCCTCCTCGACCCGCGCCTTCGGATAGGCGCGCTGCAGGTCGCGCGCCATGGCCCAGTGGGTGGTGGCGCGGCGGCCGTCGAGCAGGCCCGCTTCGGCCAGGATGAATGCGCCGGTACAGATGCTGGCCGTGCGCCGCGATTGCTGGCTTGCCTCGCGCAGGTAAGCCAGGAAGGGCGCCGTGGAGCGGAAGCCCAGCGGCTGCATGACGCCGGCGACGATCAGGGTGTCGAAGTCGTAGCGCCCGGCGGCTTCGGTGAACACGCCCACGCCCGAGGAGCTGGGCAGGACACCGCCCTTCTCGGACAGCATCGTCATCTCGTAATGCGGTCCCGAATCCATATTGTTGGCGACCTCGAAAACGGTCGTCGCCATGAGATCGAGCGCCTGGAAGCCCGGCGGGAACAGGAAGCCGATTCTGCGTTTCATGAGGAGCCTTGATGAATGGTTGCCATATCGATCATACGACAAGTCGCGAACCGCCATGACGCCCCTCCTCCGTTTTGGAGAGGCGGCGGCGGGGATCGCCCGGCGGCTCCGCTGCTGTTACCATCCTGGCATGCGAGCACATACTTTTTTCCGGACCGGCCGCCTCCTGGCCATGGCGGCCCTGGTCGCCAGCTGCAGTCCGACTTACAACTGGCGCGAATACACCAGCCAGGACGGCGCCTATACGGTGCTGTTCCCTGCCAAACCCTCGTCGTTCACGCGCTCCATCGACCTGAACGGAATGCGGGTCGACCTGACCATGACCGCCGCCGAGGTGGAAGGCACGACGTTCGCCGTCGGCTCGGGCGCGGCGCCGGACGCCGCCGCGGCCCAGGCGGCCCTGCCCGCCATGCGCCAGGCGCTGCTGCGCAATATCGGCGCCGCGGACAGCGGCGCGGCGCCTGACGAGAAAGGCCGCCTCGCGGTCGACGCCGGCGGCACCGGCAACGGGCAGCCGGTCAAGCTGGTCGGCCGCTTCGAAGCGCGGGGAACGCGCTTCTACCAGGTGATCGTGCTGGGCAAGCGCAGCACCGTGACGCCGGAACAGACGGAGCAATTCCTCACCTCGTTCAAGCCGCAATGATGGACGGCGCCGTCCCCGCCCTGCGCCTGGCCGGCCTGCGCAAGCAGTTCGGCCGTCCTGCCGTGGACGGGCTCGACCTGGAGGTGCGGCGCGGCGAACTCTATGCGCTGCTCGGCCCCAACGGCGCCGGCAAGACCACGACCCTGCGCATGGTGACGGGCTTGCTGGCGCCGGATGCCGGCAGCATCGAGGTGCTCGGCATCGACCTGGCCGCGGCGCCCGCCGCCGCCAAGATGAAGATGGCCTATCTGCCGGACGATCCAATGTTGTATGGGAAGCTCAAGCCGCCCGAGTACCTGGAGTTCGTGGCCGGCCTCTGGGGCGTGCATCCCGAGCAGGCGGAACCGCGAGCCCGCGCACTGCTCGACTGGCTCGACCTCGCCAGGCATGCGCATGAACTGACGGAAGGTTTCTCGCGCGGGATGAAGCAGAAGCTCGCGCTGGCCGGCGCCCTGATCCACGAACCGGAACTCCTGATCCTCGACGAGCCGCTCACCGGGCTCGACGCCGCGGCGGCGCGCCAGGTCAAGGACCTGCTGCTGTCCCACGTGGCCAAGGGCGGTACCGTGATCCTGACCACGCACATCCTCGAGGTGGCCGAGCGGCTGGCGCAACGCATCGGCATCATCCGCCAAGGCCGCCTGATCGCCGAAGGCACGCTCGACGAACTGCAGGCACGCACCCAAGGCGGTAGCCTCGAAGACGTGTTCCTCGAGCTGACCGGACAGCCATGAGCGCCGCACCGGGCAGCGTGCGCTGGCTGCTGATGCACGAGTTGCGGCTGGCCTGGTTCAACGCGGGGTCTTCTTCCGCTTCGGCGAGCCGGCGGCGGCCAGGGACCTCCACCATTCTCGTCCTGGGTGCAATCTGGATCGCGCTGCATGCCGGCGCGTGGCTCACATTGCGTGGACTGGAAGGGCTCGACCGCATGGCGCGACCGCTGCTGGCCGGAGTAACCGCGGCCCTGATCGTCTGCGCGACCGCCATGCTGTCGTCGAGCCTGAAGGCGAGCGTGGTGACCCTGTTCGAGCGCAGCGATCTCGACCTGCTGCTGTCGTCGCCGCTGCCGTCGCGCAGCATTTTCACAGTGCGCCTGGCCGCGATCGCGGCAGGGACGGCGTCCATCTATTACTTCTTGCTAGCGCCGTTCGCGCATGCGGGGCTGCTGCTCGGGCAGTACAGCTGGCTGAGCCTGTACCCGGCAGTGCTCGGACTGGCGGTGCTGTGCGCCTGCTGCGGCATGCTGATGACCTTGGGCCTGGTGCGCATAATCGGCGCGCGCCGCACGCGCGTGGCGGGCCAGCTGCTCGGGGCGCTGGCTGGCGCTTCCGTGTTCATCTTGTCGCAGTTGTACATGCAGAGCTCCCAGGTGAGGCAGCGGGATATCGGGGCGACCTTGTATGCGATGCTGTCGGGCGATGGCCGCCTAGGGCCCGACAGCGCAATGTGGTTTCCCGCGCGGGCCATGCTGGGAGAGCCCCTCCCCGCCCTGGGACTGCTGGCGATTGCCGTCGTGGCCTTTGCCGGCACGGCAGGCTATACACACCGCTTCTTCGTACATGGCCTGCAGCAGACGGCGTCCCAGCCGGAGACGCAGCGGCCGCCGGCACGGGGGACATCCTATCGTTTCCGCCGCAGTTTGTTCGAGACCATCGTCATCAAGGAATGGCGGCTGATCCTGCGCGATCCTCACCTGATTTCGCAAGTGCTGTTGCAGTTGCTCTACCTGCTGCCGCTGTTCTTCGTCATCTTTTCAAAGTCGGCCATCCAGCTGCCTGCAATTGCCGCCGGCTTGACCCTGCTGTGCGGCTCGCTGGCGGGTTCGCTGGCCTGGATCGTCATTGCGGCCGAAGATGCGCCGGACTTGCTGCGCAGCGCACCGGCGGCGCTACGGACGGTGCGGCTGGCCAAGCTGTCGGCAGCCGTCGTGCCGCCGCTGGCAGTCGTAGCGCTGCCTTTGCTGTGGCTAATTTACCGCGCACCCGTGGCCGGGTTATTTGCCTGTTTCTCCGTCGTCGCCGCAGTGTGGAGCGCGGCTCTCGTTGTGCTGTGGTGCGGGCGCCCGGGTGTGCGGAGCAGCTTCAAGGGACGAGGCAAAGCCAACTTCCTGAGCAATTTTCTGGAGATGATGGGCAGTTTATGCTGGGCCGGCCTGGGCGGACTGCTGGCGGCGCTGGGTGCTGGGTTGGCCTCGGGCGCTATCCTGGCAGGCGCTAGCGCGGCCTTATTGGGCGGTCTGATCGTGCTGCTGGCGGCCTGGCTGCTGCGGGACCGGCATCGGCGTGCGCTATGAGCGTGCGCGGGATGACCCCGATTTGAAGACGTGTTATCGTTTAGGCACTAACTGAATCACGGGATAGCCATGTTGATCAAATTTAAATGCAAATCGTACCCAGAGGTCCTGATGTACCAGGAACATGCCAAGCGCATCCTCGATTTGCTGCACAAAGACCCCGAGCGCGGCGTGATCACCGCCGAGGAGGCGCCGCGCGCCGTCCAGCTGATCGAGGGCGAAGTCGAGGAAAGCCGCAAGCATCAGGTCACCGACCAGGTGGCCCAGGACGTCCTAGCCCATGGGGAAGAAGAGGACAAGGAGCATGAGCCGATCGAGGTGGTCAGCTTCCCGACGCGCATTTATCCACTGCTGGAGATGCTGCGCTCGGCAAGGGATAACCGAACCGATGTGCTGTGGGGTGTTTGAATACCTCTGAAGGATTCCATCAGCGGCATAAGGGAAGCCCGTTTGGGTGAAGGAAGGGCTTTGTTTGTGCCGGGTGCGAGAGCAAACAGCCCCGTGGCGTTTAGCCACGGGGCTGTTTGTTTTTGTGGGTGGCGGTGTGCGTTGTGGTGGCTGGAACGGCTTCGCAGGTGTTCAGGCCCTGGTTGAACTTGGGTTCCGGCCTCCGCCGGAACGACGTGCTGAAGGAGTGTGCGCTATACGCGGCGGTATTTCTATCTACAGCCTCAAAACCGTCATCCCCGCGCAGGCGCGGATCCAAGTTCGTCGCATTCCGATAGCGCTTTTAT